>JASLYX010000005.1 GCA_030739585.1 Candidatus Bathyarchaeota archaeon | reverse complement strand
GACTTCAGGGAGTTTTCCAGTTCATCGCGCAAGGTATATTTGATTTTAGATCCAACACTTGTGTGTGGAGCCAGTTTTGGAAAGGTGTAGGATCCGGGTAAATAGAACTATAAAACGCTCATCATAATAGGTAGCTGTTGGGCGAATTCATATGGTAGAAATCTCGGCAAGAACCCTTAATTTGGGGACGGAGAACGCGTTCGTTGTCCTCAAGGAGGTAAATGAGCTACTGGGCAAGGGTAAGGATATCGTCAACTTTTGTATAGGTCAGCCAGACTTTGACACCCCGGAATACATCAAACAGGCCACCATTGAGGCACTTAAAAATGGGAAGACCGGATACACGGCATCAGCGGGTATCCCGGAGCTTAGGCAAGCGGCGGCCACCTATCTATCAGAGACTAGGAACTTGAAAGTTAGCCCTGAATCAGTGGTTATCGCTAATGGTGCAAAGCCTTTCATTGGATATTCAATACTATCGACCACGGATCACGGAAAGGGAGACGAGGTTCTTTACCCCAACCCTGGGTTCCCTATATATGAGTCGCTAATAAAAGAATACGGAGCAGTCCCAGTCACTTTACCCCTTCTTGAGAAAAAGGGCTATGCCTTTGATATTGGCTATATGGAAGACAAGATCAACCAGAAAACAAGGCTCCTTATTTTAAACTCTCCACATAATCCAACGGGAGGAGTCCTGAGCCGGAAAATCCTAGAGGAAATATCTGAGGTTGTTCAAAGGTTCGACGATCTCTGGGTCTTTTCAGATGAGCCTTACAGCCGCATGGCCCCGAAAGACAAGTTTACCAGCATCGCCTCAATCCCTGGAATGCAGGAGAGAACCATCATTGTTGACGGAGTCTCAAAAACCTACGCCATGACCGGATGGAGAATCGGCTATGCCTCCAATGAAAAGCTTGCACCCCACCTGTCGAAGTGGATTACAAACACTGACTCCTGCGCCGGCCATCCCAACCAATACGCTGCGCTAGCTGCGCTGACTGGACCCCAGGAGGAATCCTATGAGATGATGGAAAGCTACACTAAACGGCGGGACATCATCGTTGAAGGCCTCAACAGGATCCCAGGAGTCAACTGTCTTATGCCCGGAGGAGCATTCTATGCGTGGCCAAACGTCACAGAAGCTTGCAACTTAGTCGGAGTTCCCGACTCGGAAGAGTTCAGAAAGCTTCTACTCGATGAGGCCGGTGTGGCGGTTCTCTCCGATATACACTTCGGACACAAGAACCCTGGAGAGGGAGAGCACATCAGGTTCTCATTCGCTACATCAGAAGAGAACATCCTTGAAGGGCTTAAAAGGATCAGACGATTCATCTCGGAGAACATGGTCTAAATGCGCAATAACACCAAATGAGTACGCACTCTTTCGTGAACGTGGTAATTTCACTTTTCAGGGTATTTTATATAATTCTTGGATTATTTATCCTGTTAAAGCCAATTGATCAACCCAATTAGATGCTTAGAGAGCTACTACTGTGAGAGCGATATAGCCTGATGGATAAGCGACTCAACCTCGTAGTCGTGGGGGGGACCTTCGATGTCTTCCATAAAGGGCACTCCATGCTATTGGAAGAGGCCTTCAAGATCGGGGACCGGGTTGTAATTGGCCTCACCACCGACGATTTCGCAGCGAATCTCCACAAAGCCCACAAACTTGATTGCTATGCTAAACGCAAAAAGCATCTCATCAGGTTCCTTTCTGAGAGGGGGCTCGAGAAAAGGACAGAGATCTTTCCCCTTGACAATCCCTTCGGGCCGACCATTGAGAGCGAGGAGATGGAGGGGATAGTAGTGAGCAAGGAGACTGAGGCCGGAGCCTTGGAGATCAACAGGCGCAGGGTTGAGAGAGGAAGGAAGCCTCTTCTCATCGTGGTGTTCAAAATGATCTTGGCCCAGGACGGAAAACCCATCTCGTCAACTCGGATCAGGCAACAGGAAGTCAACCGATTCGGCAAGCTAATTGGATGAAGGAGGTACTAAACATAGATCAGCTTGGAGAGTATCTTTCGGGCATTAAGGATAAGGAGACGGAGATCACATCCTTTCTTAAAGACCTTGTCAAGACCCCTAGCCTCTCAGGAGAGGAGGGAAAAATAGCCGACTTAGTTTCAGACAAACTTGCAGAACTTGGATATGGAGTCGCGGTGGACGAGATGGGAAACATTATTGCCCATCGGGGAGGAGGGAGCGGGAAGACCATCCTCTTTGACGGGCACCTAGACCACATCCAACCTGGTGCACCCGGGGGATGGAGTCACGACCCCTATGGGGCCGAGGTTGTGGACGGTATACTTTATGGTAGGGCCACGGTTGACATGAAGGGGGCTCTTGCAGCTATGATTTATGGATGCGCCGAACCTGAAACGGACGGCACACTGTTCCTTACGTTAGTGGTCCATGAAGAGACCAACGAGGGAGTTGCAACTAAGAAGATTATCGAGGATAAAGGTCTCATAATCGACGCATGTGTCCTCGGGGAGCCCACCGATCTCCAGCTCAGCGTTGGTCAGAGGGGGAGATGTGTATTCAGGGTCACCACCAAGGGGGCCACCAGCCACGCCAGCATGCCCGAGCTCGGTGTCAACGCTCTCTACCTCATGACGCCCATTGTAAACAGGATCAGGGACGGGAACATGGAACTTCCCACACACGATTTCCTCGGCAGAGGTACTATGGCGGTCACCGCCCTTAGATGCTTCCCCGGGGCCGGACCTATCGTCCCCGACCACTGCGAGATCGAGGTGGATCGAAGGCTCGTCCCCCAAGAGACTCTGGCAGGAGTTCTAGATGAAATGCGGAGCCTTGCCCCTGGGGCCCAGGTGGAGCTCCTCAGGGATGAGTTAAAATGTTACACAGGGTATACGACAAGCGCCGACCAGTACTTCCCGGGATGGATCATCGATGAAGACCACTGGATAGTTCAGGATAGCCGAGAAGCCATTAAGGAGGGGATGAAAAGAGTTCCCGGGATAATAAGCTGGCGCTTCAGCACCGATGGCATAGCCACAGCCGGCCAGCTAGGCATCCCTACTGTCGGATTCGGCCCCGGAGATCCTGCACTGGCTCACCAACCTAACGAACACATAAGCCTCGACGCGGTAACTGCAGCTGCGAGGGGCTATTGTGCCCTTGCCCACCGCCTAGCCACTTGACTTACTGGCTTCTGTCCAATTGGGTTATCTCACGCGCAAAGGTATAGCGAGGAAAAGATTATAGATCCGCAGAAAGCCTTTACCTAAAGAGTTAGACTGCCAGCTACCTGAGCTTCTCCAGATCCTCGTTAACGTAGCCTATGCCCAAGTATTCCAGAGTTAAAGCAGAGGGTATCCCCGTATCCGGGTCCCATCCCATAAGCTCATAATAGTTCCTCAGCATCGCCTCCCAATGGGGGAGGATACTTATTCCAGCCGATGGGCCGTCCACCGGTGTCGATCCGTATCTGGCGGAGGGGTGATCGTATTCCTTACCTAACCCCGTCCTGAGGTTATACGCCCTCATCAGGTTGACCACCCTCCGCCCCGCCCTCATCCCCTCCTCCCCGTCGAAGTCCCAGCCTGTAGCGGCCGCCACCGCCGCCGAGAGGTGCTTGAGGTTCATCCGGGTATTGAAGCGACAAGTGCCCACAGAGTCCTCCAGTTGCATCAGGCCTTTCGTCTCCGCGACGGCTGTAGAGACCTTGAGGGGGTTGGCAGGGCCTTGGGTCTCCGGGCCCAGGGGGTGAGAGCCGGTGTTTGTCTCTATGGTGCTTGTGCTACTGACAGAGGTGTCAAACATCTCCGCCCAGCGGGTCCTGTGATCATGGCCCCTTGGGGTGTTTCCCTTCATGGTGTAGATAGCAGCCTTGGCGGCGGGGCCCCCGATCCACTCCGATGCCCGCTTTACCCCTTCAGCGAGGACGTCCCCGAAGCCTTCACGGTTGGAGATCATGTGAAGCATCTTCTTGACTCCCTCGACGTCACCCCAGTTGAGCTCGAATCCCATAGTCTCTTTAGAAGTAAGCCAGCCCTTTTCGAAGCACTCCATCATCCAACCTGTGAGCCAACCGGCCTCGTTGTTCTCAAGGCCTAGTCGGTCTGTAAGGCCACTGAGCATCATTGTTGCCTCCACGTTGGATTGCCCGATTAGTGGGCCCCAAGCTGCCATCTGCTCGTACTCCGGCTCCTCAACGTATGCAGCGTGGGGACCGTTAAATTTCATCATGGTGCAGTGGAGGAGCTTACAGGCCCAGCACGGCTCCCTGCCAACCTGGTATTTGTCCCGGATGTACTTCTCCCCGTAGGTATTAGCGTGTTTCCCCGATACGTTCCACGTGTTTGTGGTGTAGTTCTTCACGGGGAGAGTTCCACGGCTCGATTTATAGCTGCGCTCGACTCCGCCCAGGGTCCCAGTAAAGTACTCAACGTCCTGGTACATCTTTTGAGAAACTTTTTGCAGTTCCTCAGGGTGGGCCACAGAGATGCTCCCTCCCCCCCTAAAAGCTATGATCGCCTTGAGCTTTTTCGAGCCCATCACGGCCCCAGCCCCATTGTGGGACGCCGAGTGGCCGTGATCCACAAAGACACCGGCCCATCTCACCTTGTTCTCCCCAGCGGGGCCAATGGAGAGGACGCTAGCCCCCCTCCCCTTCTCCCCATGTTCCTCGCTGATGGTATCGTAGGTCTCGTAAGTGTCCAAGCCCAGGAACTTTGTCGCGTCCCTCAACTCGGCTTTCCCGTCCATAAGCACAAGATATTTCCAGGTCTTGGAGGCTCCCTGTAGAATGACACCGTCGTATCCCGAGAACTTCATGTACGCGCCCATGAGGCCGTTGGCCTGCACCGAGGTGGATCCCCCCGTTAGGGCACCTTTGGTAACGATAGAAACAGTACTGGACCCCCCTATGCTGGTACCACCTAAGGGACCGCTGGCGATAGTCATCCTGTTGACGGGGTCTGACCAGTCAGCATTCGGTGGAACCTCGTCGTACAAAATCTTGGCACCTATCCCTGTCCCTCCGAGATATTTTCTGAGGGTTTCTTCAGCGGGGAACCAATCCCAAGTTTTTTCCTCTGTGAGATCGACTCTCAGCATTTTACCTGCGTAACCTTTAACCTCCGCGGACATTAATATCAGAGGATATTCTCAAGTTTGTAGCATAAAAAATATTTTCATTTTAAATCCAGAGTCATGCGGGTGCAAACACGTTCTTTACAAGGCCATCCAAGTCCCTGAACGATAAGTGTTAGTCCGTGTCATGTAATTCCTGAGCGTTCAACCTTACCGGTTTAGCGCGCGCCGTTGCATTGGTCGCCGTTAATGCTCATCCAGATTCTTGGCGCCCTCTGCGCGCCATGCGAATTTCACCTTGCCGCATGAGGAGCAGACGTACCGGGTCCAGCCTTCACCGCTTTCCTCTTTGGTGTGATCGGGGTCTTTCTTGTTGCATTTGCATGGGTATTTGACTTTAAGCTTAGCCATCTTGATGTCTCCTTTCTACCAGTATTCTCCCTCTTGAAGCCATGATTAATTAGACATATCTTGACTTAAATAAAAACGATTTTCTAATGATAATAGAGGATCAGGGCTCGGAACGCGTTGGAGCATTCAACTATTTTTTAGTGGTCAAGATTTAGTCTGAGAGTATCCTACATATGAGAAGTGAAGAGTTTAGTGGGTTGTGTTGGGATATTTTGCTCGAGGGAGCCGTGCTTTATGGCGCGTACGATTCTAGAGGCATCCTTCAGACCGCGTACACAAGATGTCTCGCTATAACGTGCTGGTGAACGTATAAAACCGAGAAAAGAGAACAGAAACGTTAAAGACCCAAAGCCCAAAACCAACAAATAAGTCCGTTAAGCAGAAATATTTTCAGTCGTGACTACATAGGGTATTCATGAAAGCGTCACCTATATCGAAAGCCTTGGAAGGGTACGAAATAGTGGATCTCTCCCACGCCCTAGATGATTCAAAGCCGGGCGCCCACACCCGCTACAGCAGAATCACTTGGATGACACCCGTCATGAGGGATGGATTCAACGCCGCTATGATCTTCATTTTTGAGCATGCTGGGACACATGTTGATGCTCCTATTCACCTCGCTGGAGTAGAGGGCTCTACAATAGAGAAAATCCCGCTTGAGAAATGGGTCGGGGACTGTATTGTCTTGGATATGAGGGGCAAAGAAGCGAACGGACTTGTATCTGTGGAAGAGGTCAAGGCATGGGAGGGAAAAAACGGAGATATATCGGAGGGAGACCTCGTCCTCTTCGATTTCGGTTGGCCCAGCGGATGGCATGAACCTGATCCTGATGACAAGTTCAGCTACAGAGAGGACCCTGGGATATCCGAGGAAGTCGCTCGATATTTGGTCGCGAAGAAGGTAAAGCTGGTGGGGTCCGACGTTCCCAATCTTGATGCGTCCTCTGATAAAAAGAGCCCAGCACATAGAGCTCTTCTGGACGCTCACATTGCTGTATTAGAGACCATGACAAATCTTGAGAAGCTCCCGCCCAGAGGCTCGTTCCTCATCGCTCTCCCCTTGAACATCGTTGATGGATCTGGCTCCCCAGTCAGGGCAGTGGCCTACATCCCAAGATTGTGAGAAGAGGCGTCTAAATCTTGGGCGAGCACATTAGCCGACAAAGCGCACAGGATATTCCTGCCGTTCTGATTCATCCTGAAATAGAGTAAATTCAGAATAAAATGGGGTGGAATGGGAAAATTACAGGTTGATGAAGCCGAGGCCTAGCTTGTTGAGCCTCTCCTTCGTTGGGATCCCCGTCACCTTGTCCCAGCCACAGATCTCGTAGTAGGAGTCAAGCATCGAGTCTAATTCTTCTTGGGATATGGATTGCCCATGCGTAGGTCCCCCAATCAAGGGCTCCATGAGTCTGTGGGGGAGCTTGTCGTCATTCCGAGTGACCCCCTCCCTTGCGTTGAAGGCCCTACAGTAGGTGTTAATGCGCTCGCCAGCATTCATGTACTCGTCCACGGAAAGACCCCAGCCCGTCACCGCGTTGAGGATTTCCACCTGGTGGAGGGGCCTGTAATAGACAGAGCCGAACCAGTAGATGTTTGAGCAGATCCCCGTGGAGTTGATCATGGCAGTCCAGTCGGAGGTTTTCTTCATAGCGATCACCTTCTTCCTCGACGTGTCTAGACGGTGGAGGGGCACGCTAATACCGATCTCGGGGGCCATGTTCGGGGACTCTAGGTCCGGGTCGTGCATGCTCTGCATGTGGCAACCCCCCCTGTTGGAGACGGCATACATCAGCCCGAGGCCTTTCTTGCCACGGGGCTCGTGCATAGGTAGCTCAAGACGCTTTACCTCCACGGCAAATCTCTCTGATCCCTTTCCGATCTTCTCTGCGGCTTTAGAAAGCCCCTCGCTGAAGATTGCACCGAAACCTTCCTTGAGAGCGATCTTCTCCACCATCTTGACAGCGGCCTTGGCGTTTCCAAAGGTAAGCTCCAGACCGTCGGTGTCTTCTGTAGTGATGATGCCAGCCTCAAAGCACTCCATGGCCCAGGCGATGCACACTCCAGCGGAGATGGTGTCCAGACTATAGGCATTGCAGAGCATATTCATCCTACAAACTGCGTCCAGACGGTCCACGCCCAGCAGAGACCCCAGTGCAGCCACGTTCTCATATTCGGGACCACCGTACTCTGGTAAGACGGGGGCAAAGGGCCCCTCGGTAACCTCGACCATCCTCTTACAGGCCACCGGGCACCTTGGGCAGGCCTCCCTTCTTTTAAGAATAGTCTCCGTCATGGTCTGTCCCGAGATAGCCTTGGCGCCATCGAAAACGCCGCTCTGGAAGTTCCGGGTGGGGAGTATCCCGTCGTTATGGAGATCCATGACGAAACCCGCCTGACCGTGTTCCCGAAGTACCGTGGTGAACTCGGCCACGAAGGTTTCTTTAACAATGTTGGTCCTCAGCTCCTGGACCTTATCTGGATTCGCGACGGCGACCTTTCCAGTGCCTAAAGCGGCTATCGCCTTCAGCTTCTTAGAGCCCATTACCGCCCCTAACCCTGTCCTGCCGGCAGCCCTATGGGCAGTGTGGGTCACCGCCGAGAAGGCAACCAGGTTCTCAGCAGCAGGGCCCTCCGCCACAACACTTGCGTTTATACCTACCTCTTCCTTTATCAACTTCTCAGTCTCGAGAGTCCACTTCCCCCAGAGGTGCTCCGCAGGTCTCACCTCGACAACATCATCGTTTATCCATATGTAAACCGGCTTTTTGCTAGTTCCCTCAACCACGAGGGCATCATACCCGGATTTCTTGAGGCTGTCGGCGAACCATCCAGAGCAGTTCCCTTCCCCCCAGATCCCCGTAAGAGGGGATTTTCCTGCGACGACAAACCGGGTGTCCCCTGGGATTCCTGTGGCGTTCAGAGGACCCGTGGAAAAGACGAGCTTATTTTCTGGGCCTAGGGGTTTGATTCCCGGGGAAAGCTCCTTATATAGAAGGTCTATAGCAAAGCCTTTTCCCCCAATGAATTTCTTGGCATAGTCCTCAGAGAAGGAGTCCGTCTTGGAACTCTCGTCGCTGAGGTTAACTCTGAGGATCCGTCCATTTAGACCGTACAAATTCGATTCAATAGATAAGCCTCTCGCGAAAAGATATAAAATGTGTCTCTGATTCACTGGAGAGCTGAATTGGTTCCCAGCATCTTCCGGATTTGATACAATGAGTCTATCCTGGAACAAGTTCTTCGGTGAGCCTACCAGTCTTGCAGACTAGATTTATATTGCTTTGTGAGATTTTTTCGTTCCCCATGTAGATGCAGTTGTCAAGGCCTATCCTTGCTGGGCCTCCGGTCACGCGAGTTAAAACCTCACTGCACGCGGGGGAATTGATGTATTGGTTCTTTGCGTTGAGATGACGATAAATGCTCCCGCCCTTTCAGCATTGACAGTGGAGCCCGCGGTTTCTTTGAAAGAATAGGGTACGTGGGATTTCTTTTCGCGGATAGTTTCATCACATATAACTGCAGTAATGACAACTTTCTTTATGGATATAGCAATGATGATTCCGGTTTTAAGCTGAGTTTGAGAAGGATACTAAGACTTTCGGTCATCATGAAACGTCTCTCCTGTTTCTTTCGGGAATAGGAGTAGAGAGGAGGAAAAATGGAGGGGCTTCCAATTTACTCTTCAATTATCTCGACATTGGCCCTTGGTATTGTAGCCAGGGATCCATCCGCGAGGCGGACGTTTAGGACTCTAACGAAGGACTCTGACTCTAGCTGCTTGAGCTCCACGGGTAAATCTATCACCTCTCCAAAAGCCCCGAAAAAGGGCTGCCTGATTATCCTAACCGGAGTTCCTGGTACAATCCCAGATAAGAGCGCCTCCTCTGATCCACCTTCATTTTTTCCTTCATGGGGAATTATGATCTCAGGTCGAAGGACACCCGCCCTGATTTGGGTGGCCCCATTGAACGAGGCGACGTAACCATCAAAACTGCGGAGTAGGTCAAATGTGGTCTGGGACATCATCATTTTTCCGAAACCCTCAGTT
Source organism: Candidatus Bathyarchaeota archaeon (assembly GCA_030739585.1). Lineage (NCBI taxonomy): Archaea > Thermoproteati > Candidatus Bathyarchaeota > Candidatus Bathyarchaeota archaeon. The sequence continues at coordinate 112,246 of JASLYX010000005.1, read as the reverse complement.
ACGATGAGCGTGATCCCAAGCTCCTCCTGGCCTGTGATAGCAACCCCAACCTCCTCTCCTGTGAATAAGGTAAGGTCTTCGTGGAGTACACCTCCACTGACTATACATGAGACTCCGTGTTCCGCTCCTTTTTCAATGGCCTCGAGGGTAACAAGGGAGCCCCCGACAAGTATTTTGTCTCTATCTTCAGAAGTTATGGCGTCTCCGTCGAGGACATCTGTGGGTGATCCAACAGCGATCTTAATTGTCCCATGGCCCTCCCCTCCGATCCCAAAGATGCCTTGGATGAAAGCCGCGTTGGTCTCGATGACAGCTCCTTCGTTGGGCATAACCTTCACAACTTTGCCTGGTATGTAAGCGTCCACCTCGATGGGGATGGGAGCGCCTCTCATGATCAGCTGACCACTGATTTCAGAGATTGACTCAATAGTACCTGTGGAGGGGGAAACGATCTTCTTGTTGATAAGGCCAAAGAATGCAGAGTAGGAGGCGATGGTCTCACCTTCCTTGACAGTGTCTCCCACATGCTTCAACATATAACGGGGAAGAACCTCCGGCTCAACGTTGAGGAGCCTGGAAGCCTTTACGATTTCTGGGTTCCCACTCAACTCCGTCTTGGCGACGATCGCTTCATAGTTGATGGAGTCTCCCTCATTCACAAAGACTTTACCATGGATCGGGAGCCTCCGGGTCTTTTTTACCGCCTCAAAGCGTTTTACTTTAAGTCCCGGGGTATATGCATGTGCTTCTTTTGGGATTTTGTTCTTTTCGTCGGTCATCTCAAATTAGCTCCCTAAGCCTCTCCTCTGGGTAAAGACCCAGAGAAGTAAACCATTTAATCAAGAGCTCTTTCCTCTGCACGTCATCTTCAGGAAGATGCAATGGTCTTCCCCTAGCGTCAAGAAGAACCCCGGCAACACCACCCATGATGGTCCGCTCCACTGCGGTTCCGGGTCCATCGCCCATATCGAACAGCTTTGCGGGGGTGATGATGGCCTTCGCTTCCTGTCCCTCGGCTAGGGGTATCAGCTTTACCTCGCCGAAATCTAGCTCCATTATTAGGCTCTCGCCTCCGGACAGGGTCATCTCAACCTTCAGAACTGGCTCACCAAGTTCGGCGGTCCCTGCGGGGGCAATGCATGTCCCAAGGCGGACTAGGCAATCTTTGTCGAATATGTTCCATGCTGCCTCTTTATGGATAGTGCTGGCTAATACCCCTAAGTGGGGCATCATGAAGACACTGTCCTGGAACATGCGGGTGATACCTTCGGGCTGCCAGGCATCGGTGAGGATGAGCATACTCTGGATCCTCCTAGGGGCGTGGCTCAGGAGACCTCCTGTGCCGGCGAGGATGTCAATGGCCATCATCTTGACGTAAGTATCCTCCACCTCCTGGTTGAACATATCCGCGATGCTCCGTTCGAGCTGTACCCCTTTCAGTCTGGTAGCAATGGTCCTATGGTGGACCAGCCCCAGCCGGAGGGCCTCCCGGGCCACGGAATGCTCGACTATTAGGTCCTCCAGAGTCTGTGGGATAGTGGTGGGACGAATCATCTTATTCATGAGCCGACTAGAGACCTCCTCTTTATCGAGGCTAAAGGGGATCCACCTCATGATCTTGTCGATCCCAGCCTCCTTCATCACATTGGTGACGCTATAACTCATGCCCAAGTTTGCAGAGACGCTCCTCACAAAACGTCCCTCCACTACTGAGTAAACGTTGGTGGTAGCACCACCGAGACCTACTCCAAGCACGTTTTGCTTATACGTATCTGCTATTAGCTGCATGGCTATCCCCTCTCCAGCCGGGGTGGGCATGATATCAACATCTGTCCACTCCATTAGTTTGGTATAGCCAGGTGCGTGGCTCATTACGTGCTCCATAAAAAGCTCATGGACCGCACGCCTAGCCGGCTCCGTATTTTCCACCTCTAAGACAGGTCTGATATTGTCTACCATGTCTAGGGCAAAGTCCTTCCCCATCAGCTTTTCGATCTGGGTCCTTAGAGCCTTGTTCCCTGCGTAGACGATGGGGAGTTCGTAGCCGATGCCGAGGCGTGGCTTAGGCTCCGAGGCCTTTATAAGCTCAGCTATCTCCATGACATGACCCGACGCGCCCCCGTCAGTACCCCCAGCGAGGAGGATCATGTCTGGCCTGAGGTTCCTGATTCTCTGGATCTTTTGGTAGGGCATACGACCGTCGTCCCTAGCAATGACGTCCATCACGATGGCGCCTGCGCCCAAGGCTGCCCTATTTGCGCTTTCTGCTGACATCGACTGGATTAAACCACCCACCATCATCTGAAGGCCTCCCCCAGCGCTGCTAGTTGTGCAATAGAGATCTACCCCTACGTTCCTATCAGAGGGTACCACAATGCCTTTCCCATCCGGGGCAAGAATTCTGTGACCAGTGAGTTCCTCTATCTCCCGAACTGCGTTCTGGACTCCCATGGTTACGTCTTCGTATGGGGTCTCCACAGTGGTAGGGGCCTCGCCAGCCACGAGGAATCGCCAATTACCATCTTTTTTATGAAAGAGCCGAGCTTTAGTAGTAGTACTTCCAACGTCGGTTGCCAGGATGTATTGCATCTCATCTAGGGGTTTTCTGAGTGCAGCCATTATGATACCAGATTTTGGTGAGGATCAGTTGTCTTAAACGTTTCTAGGCTCAAAGAAGAAGGCTAGGTTTGACCCGTCGCCATATATAATTGGTAAAGCAGTTAGGTTAGGGTTTTTTTGGAGTCGCGCATTTGTAATTTCCTACAGATTCACCCTCAAGGTGTTTGTATTCTATACCACTTGACTTCCCCGAACACACGACCGCGCGTATTACCTCCAAAATTTCCGAGAGCACGGTTATTATTACATATTTTACGTAAGACCAAAAAAAATCAACTTCCCTTTTTCATTGAAGAATATGCTTATTAACTCCAGCACCAAACCCAAAACCCGAACAAAAGGCAACTCAAAATGGCCAAACAAAATGCCAAGATCGCTTTAGAAAGGATACACATTCTCTTCCAGCAAGCGGAATCCAAATTCTCCATCTATCCCCAGCAAGCCCAGCGTCACGTTGACCTCGCCCGCAAGATCGCCCAGAGAAGCCGAATACATCTTCCACCTTACCTCCGCCGCCAGGTCTGCCGGAAATGTGACACATATCTCGTCCCCGGTTCTACCTGCCGCACCAGGATACGCCAGCGTCGAGAGCCACATGTGGCCACCACCTGCCTTAAGTGTGGCAACATCTATCGCTTCCCCCTCAAGGAGAGATAGAATTAACCCTCACCCTTATCAGCATCGGTCTCACCGACCACACTGACCTGAGCCAGCGGGCCCTCCAGGCAGCACGGGGCTGTGATATACTCTACGCCGAATTATACACCATGATCCTAGACACTAACATAGATCTGCTCTCTGAGGCCATTGGTAAAAAGGTGATTGAGCTCCCCCGAGGCCGGATGGAGGATAGTTCTTATACTCTCATCGAGGAGGCTAGGCAAGGTGACATAGGAGTGTTAGTTGGGGGGGACGCCCTTACTGCCACTACCCATGTCAGCCTTATCCTCGAGGCTACCCATGAAGGTATCCCCACTAGGGTTGTTCACGGCTCATCTATTATCACTGCGGTAGCCGAGGCAGGGCTTAGCCCCTACAAGTTCGGGCGTACAGTTACCCTTCCACTCCCAAATAAGGCTCCCCCGGATACAGTCCTTACTACTCTTCGGGAAAACCGAGAGTACGGCCTCCACACTCTTATCCTCCTGGACCTGGACACGGTGAACAAAAAAGCCCACACCATCAAAGGGGCTATCAAGATCCTTCTGAACGCCGACCAGCCAGAGACCTACAGGGGTGAAACTCTTACCGTTGGCATTGCCCGCCTCGGGTGGACAGACCAGGAGATCAAGGCCGATTTCGCCAAGGCCTTCGCCGGGCACGACCTCAAGAAGCCCCCCCATGCGCTCATTATCCCGGGGAGGCTCCACTTCCACGAGATAGAAGCATTGAGGACCCTCGCGGCCTGCCCTGAAAAAGCCCTAGAACTGCACAACCCAGTCGGGGAGTTAGACCGGCTCATCAAAAAGTACTCGGAGAGCTGCAGGAGGGTCATCCAGGAGTTCAACACTGAAGATCTCCCTAGATCTGTTACCCTCGAAAGGGTAAAGGCTTTAACATTACACGCGGCCAACTACCTCGACGACGGGGAGTATTACCAAGCGGAGCGGAAGGCAACGGCCCTAGCCTCGGTAAGCTACGCAGAGGGAATACTAGACACCCTCAGACTCCTAGGTCTCGTTGAATTCAAGTGGTAAAAATGAAGACGGTCCTCACCTCTGGAGCCTTCGACCTTATACACTACGGCCATATCCGCCTCCTGGAGGAGGCGAAACGCCTCGGGGGTCCCGACGCCAAGCTTGTGGTCATTGTGGCCAGGGACGAGACCATCAGGAGGCTCAAAGGGCACCCCCCTGTAATCCCAGAGGACCAGAGAAGGGCGGTCGTGGAGGCTCTCAAAGTGGTAGACAAGGTTCTCTTGGGGTTCAGAGAGCTAGATATGGCCGCCGTCATCGATAGAGTCAAACCTGACGTCATCGCCGTTGGCTATGATCAGGATGGCATTGAAGCAATGGCAAGGGAGGCCATCGAGAAACGGGGGCTCAAGGTCGAGGTCAAACGCATAAGTAGGTTCGCGCGAGATGACCTGGACAGCAGCTCCAAGATCAAGAGGAAGGTCGTTCAGGACCGCTTTGCATCTTTCTGAGCCAACCTTGATAAGGGCGATCCTAATGGATTTTTGTTATTGTCAAAAGCGTCTTGTTCACCAATCAAGGGTACAATAGCATCACTTCGCTGGTTAATTGGCACATTTAATCTATTATTTCGGGCATTCGCGAAGCTCTTCACAACATGAAGGCGTTGAATATCCGCTGGATGAGTTGTTCTCTGTTTCGAGGTATATCAATGAGGGGGACCCCTTTATCCAATTTGAGATCAGTTCCATTTGCTACTGGCCCAGAAATAGCAAGTAAAGGGCTTTTGACGTTCTCCAAAACTTTTTGAAGAGACTTTTCATCTTTAGCGACAACGATTTTCTGAATCCTCTCATTGCCGGAGACCTCTGATCGGAAGCCCTCAAGAATCAGCAGGTCTAGGTTATCCTCCCTGACGGAGTTGAGGGCACTCCCTAGATCATTATCATGCGGAGAGAGCCGATGCCGGATCTTTACCATCTCATTGGGGGAAACGCATATGACCACCCTTGCCCCGGCTTTCGAATGCCTCCAGGTATCCTTTCCCTCCGTATCAATTGTGAATCCGTGGTGGTGTACATGTTTAACTGTGCCAACCCTAAGCCCCCTATCAGTCAAATTTTTTACGATGCACTCAATAAGCGTCGTCTTCCCAGAGCCACTAGTGCCGATTACAGCAAGAATTGGGACGATCTCCCTCTTAGCGGAATTACAATTCTTGGATAGATCCATGGGTATTGTCACCCCAATCATAGGAAACATCTAGTTAAGTCCTTGAGGTCCATAGCTTGCATGCTCTCAGAGACTATGCGGGGAAGGCCCCCCATCAGCATACCAATGTGGAGGCGGTAAATAATAGAAAAAGCTACGGTAAGAAATTGCAAACAGATATCCTTCCTCTCCGTTCTGACGATGGCTTTTCTTGCGAGATTAGTCGCAGCGTTGGTCAAGATGATGCGGTTCATGAACAGGGGGAATGATCTAAAGAGAACTACTAACCTATTTTTTAGGTCCAGAGTCCTACAAATACTTTCATGATCCCGAGAATAAAATAGCTGCCCCAGTTCTGGCTCTGAAAGGGTAATGGACATAGTTCTACATTAAATCCGGGTACATTGGGACTGCTAAAACAAACGCGGAGAAGAACTTTTCACACTCGCTCACACTCAGCTATAAATCCCCAATCACCATAGCGTAGATGAACCGACTTGAACCAACAAGATCTCGGAGGAGATAAGAAAATTCTTCAAAAGAGTTTAGGCAATAGACAGAAACAGGATTATTCGCTCACAGATTGAATTTCATAAGCGGTCTTTAGGTCCTCAGAGTAATTCACGTTGAAAAACGTGTGGAGTTCGCTGTCGAATTTCCTAAGGGAGTCAACTGGGACAAAGTTGATCTTTTCTAGACGCTTTATCATGTCCAAGACGCTCTTCTCTCCGCAGTTCAGAGCGGACTTGATTGCCTGGATCGAAGGTGAGACACGATAGACGCTGTGGAGGGGTTCCACGTTTTTGTTCGGCCATATTGGGATAGCTGCGTCTGAGCCTCTTGCGAGCCCAATTAACGCCCTCATCAGGGGAACACTGACGAAGGGGGCATCACATGGGAGGACAAGGGAGTATTCAGTGGTCAGCCTTTTCATCCCTGTATACATGCCCATCATAGGGCCTATACCCTCCTGGTCATCACTTATGATAGTAAGTAAAGGATGTTGTTTTTGGATGACAGAAAATAAATCAGCGTCTTTGCCAACAACGAGTAATACTTCATCAAAGAGAGTTAATGCGGCATCAATTACGTGCTCGATAAGGCTCATCGAGCCCAATCGCACATGGGGTTTGCTGTGTCCGAGCCGGGTTCCCTTGCCCCCCGCGAGGACGATGCCACTACAATTCTGGATACCCTTCAATTCACATAGGCACTCCAAGTCACTGAATGACAACAGAGAACGAGACTAATCCTCTTTCTGACCCGCAGTCCTCGGGATGTCCTGGGAGATTTCGAGGATGTCAGTTCCCGTTGTCTTTTTGTCTATCTTCCTAGCCGCTTTGAGGATCGCCCCTCTTTCCTCATCCTTCTCGTCCATGGTTTTTGATTCAATATATTTTACGGGACCCTTGGTTACCCTTGTGTACTCTTGGACCGCTAATCCCATAGAACGGGCAAGTTCAGGGAGTTTCTTCCCTCTAAATAACAGGAGAATCATGAAAATTATAATGATCAGTTCGGGGGTATGAAGTCCCATCATTATGGTTCGATAGGACTCCCTCAGGGTACATTAAAAATCTTTTTTTCGTCGAGCTCGTTAGAAACAGAAGAAAAATATTATAGGTCCTATAAAAAAAGGAGACATGACGTGAGAACTACCCCTTTTAATTTTGACGCAGAAATAAAAGTTGTCAATGATGTCGCATAGGCTTAAAAAGGAATTATTCCCAATTGCCGAACTTGTCCTTCAGAAAGAAAAAGAGAGGCTATTGATAAAATATTGAAATATTCCCCTTGATAGAATGAAACTCCCGTGGTACTGATAAGTGAGAAATGAGACTGCGCGCAAACTAATTATACCCGCACAACAATGCCAAACTCCTCGAGAACCTGAATATTCCTGATAAAAGGAAAACACGGATGGCGCGGATTACTCCAACGCTATTGGTCAGTATCCTAGGTCTTTATCCACAAGGACGATGTTGATCCGTTCCGGGTCCCGTGAGTTATGGGTGATCAGTGTCGAGTTGCACTGCCTATGAGTGGAAATGCATAGGTTACAGTCAGGGTCGTTCGTCGTAGCACAGGGAATATCATCCCAGCTATGGCGCTTTCCATTCAACGGAGCTGCTACTGTTCTTATCCGCTCAAGAGCCCCGTGGACATCCGGTACTAGCTTATTAACTCCAGCTACCAGAATCAGCTTCTTTGGCCCGAAGGAGATTGCACCTACCCGGTTACCCATTCCATCTGTGTTAACGATGTAACCGTCCTCTGTGATGGAGTTGGTTCCCGTGAGAAAATAGTCTGCTACCAAACCCATCCGCCTAATTGCAGTCTGGTTCTTGGATTTATCTACCTTCCCTTCCCGATCGTAAGGGTTGAACATTGTGTTCCTCTTCTCGAGCTCAGGTACCACGCTGATAGAGTGGACGCTCATTGAGCCACCCATGCCCACTGAAGCGCCTGGCTCCACCAGCTCTAAGACCTTCTCCCGAGCCTCCCTTTCGTCCTTCACGAAAAAGCAGTTAATATTATGCTTCTTTAGATTCTCCATCGTCCTGCTTATTCGGCCATCCATAGTGCCTCATTCGCTGGAAGAATTATTTTATCTTTTCGTGTACAGGTTTTCATTAAACGAAAAATGGGTGAGGATAGGGGAAAAAAACGGGGAAAATACCCCAAAACCCCTTCCTCAATGTACAATGGTGGGGGGTTAGTTATAGGGGTTATGAATAAAGTTGGGAATGATAAGAATCAGACATATCAATAAAATTATCACAAGATACACGATCATCCAATAAAATCTCTGACAATACAGGATTTCGTTGAGCCAGGGATTCTTCAGGTAGAGGACCTGGTAGAACCGAGAGGATCTTTCTGGTGTGTACGTCGTTATTTTAGGAACGTTCTTAGTGTTTGCTTTGAATCTGCCGAACACAGGGAGGTTGAAAGGAATTCATGCAAAAGAAAAATGGTTATGTATGTAAGCTAGAAATAAGGGTATTATGGGAGCAAAACGTTTGCTTACGCTCGATGACATATTCGGGCCTGACGTAGATTGGAACGGAGTGTCCATGCAGAATCTTCAATGGACTTCCGACAGTTCGGCGTTCTTGTATGTGGATGATGATCCTGACGGTGAAACCAAGAACATATATCAAGAACGGGTCGATGATGGTAAACGCGACGTCCTTATCGAAGGAAAATTTCTGGTGCTTAACCAGAGCAGCTCAAACATCCCAATCAATGGTTTTCAGGTGACTGACGACGGTCTATATTTCCTGATTGCCGGACCTTCTGAGCAACCAAGGTTCCTTTTCGGAACCCCACCCAGTGATATTCATTACTACGTCTATGATGCACAAACTTGCGCGCTAATGCCTTTATCCGATATCGCTGGCGGCCAAAAGCACGCTAAGATAGCGCCCGACGGCACCAAAATCGGGTTCGTCAGGGGCGGAAACCTGTTTATGTTTGATCGTTCATCCGGCATCGAAAGCCAGCTAACATTTGATGGGAACGAGGACATCTTGAACGGATTAAACAAGGGCTTTGGAGAGGACGGATGGTACTGGTCGCCAGATAGCAAGCGGATTGTTTTCGTGCACGTGGACCAGACTGCCGTACGCACGGTTCCTCTCATTGACTACATGACGACATATCCTAAGGTTCACCGAATTAAGTACCCAAAGTCGGGGGAGACGAACTGGAGGCTGAGTATCGGCGTCTTCCACCTTGAGACGGGTCAGACGACCTGGCTGAAACTCGGCCCCGAAACTGACGTCTATTTCCCTCGGCTTAAGTGGACACGAGACCCTTCGTTGGTGGCAATAGAGCGACTTAACCGGCAGCAAAATAAATTAGAACTGCTTTTTGCCAACATAGATACAGGCGAGTCTAAGGTAATTCTAACAGAGACTGATCCCTACTGGGTACGTATTGACGATGACCTGACTTTCCTAAAGGACTCTGACCGCTTCATTTGGACATCCGAACGCAGTGGGTATAAACACGCTTACCTGTACGACTACGATGGCCGTCAGGTAAACCAGATCACGAGGGGAGAATGGGAGATGAATGCCGGTAGATCGACCCGATCTGTGCTCTGTGTTGATGAGGCGGATGGCTGGATGTACTTCGATGGCAAAAGGGATGGGGTCACCGAACAGCATCTCTACCGCATTAGGCTCGACGGTCAGATGATGCAACGCCTCAGCAAAAAACCCGGATGGCACTCCGCGTCATTCTCACCGAATGCCAAGAGTTTTATGAAAACATTCTCCGACGTGAACACTCCGCCAAAGATAAGCATCCACCGATCTGAGGGGTCCCTCATCAGAGTAGTGAAAGGGGGTGAATTGTCAAGCTTGGCGGAATTCGATCTCGCGGAGCCTGAGTTCCTAACGGTTCGCACAGGTAACGGCATATCTCTAAATGCGGTCATGACACGGCCGGTTGACTTTAAACGGGAAAGAAAGTATCCGGTCATCTTCTACGCATATGGGGGAGTTAGCTCCCAGTCAGTCGTCAATCGGTGGGGCGGGGCACGGGGACTCTGGCATAAGCTAATGACCCAAAAGGGATACATTGTGTTTACTATTGATAACCGTGGTACCGGTGGTCGTGGAAAGGTATTTGAGAATTTTATGTACCAGAACCTAGGCACAGTGCCCCTGCAGGATCACATTGAAGGGGCAAAGTACCTTGCAGGTTTTTCCTATGTAGATCCGTTACGCTTTGGCATCTGGGGTCGGAGTGGAGGGGGATATCTCACATGTCTGGCTTTGACCGAGGGATCGGACTACTTTAAAGTTGGAATTGCCCAGGCGTCAGTCACGAACTATCTCCTCTATTCTAGCGTCTGGGCGGAGAGATATTTGGGGCTGCTCCCGGAGAATAAGAACGCCTACAATAAGGAGGCGGTGGTCACCTACGCGCATAAACTGAGGGGCCACCTTATGCTGGTGCATGGGATGGCGGATGACAATGTGCAACTGCAGAACACTCTAGAGGTGGCGGAGGCGTTCCAGAACTCTAACAAACAGTTTGACCTAATGTTATACCATGGGCGGGATCATCCGCTTCGAGGCGGGAACACCCAACTCCACCTGTTCACCCTGATGACCGAATACTTCCTGCGACATCTATCCATCGGGTCACAATAAATAGGAAAAACCACAAAACCTTTCAGGCTATTCGATAGTGTTCCTGTTTTTTCTATTTCGGGTGGCCTCTCGCGCAAAAAAGGTGGAGATGTGAGTCAGTTGCCTGTCCCGCAAGTTCTGTCCTTATCTGCTTCATAGGACCCCTATTCATAATGCTGTAGAAAGTGGGGATTGGGGCTAAGTCAGTGCTTAGTGATTCCCCCCATTATCCGTTTCAAGACCCGTTTAGAGCATAGCTGCTGTAGTGTAAGACTAAAGAGGACTTTCCAGATGTTCTTTTTCAGCTATCAGTCCATCTCCTCATCCCTCCTTTTTGCTATTAATTGGTTGTAGATGCTATTGTGTCTACACGCGCTTGCCTCGGCCTAATCAGGCTATTGGATCGCATTTACCGGTGAATTTGTTGGGGGATCATTAGCTGTGGGCATCTACGTGGTGCTGTTGACGGCTATGACGTTTCCCTTAACGGCCCTAGCTTAAAGTAACTTCCTGACTAGCTGGTTGAAAATTGTGGGGTAGGTCTCCTTTCCGAGTCTGTGTCTGAAGTGGGTGAAGAAGTTGTGGCGTAAAAAATTTTTAGAAAGTCGTAAGCATTAGCTGTTTGTCTACCGTGTTTGAGACATGGGCAAGTCTTCGGTCACAGGGTATTTAGAGTAGATACTTCAACAACTGAGCCTTGAGCGTCGCTAGGTAGTTGAGGGGTTTCTTACCGGTCCTTTTTTTGGGGTAGTGATTTCTGAGTTAGCATCTGAGGTGTTTGTTATTGGCGGAGTCTAGCACCTATTTTTATCTTCATTTTTTTATTGCACGTACATCAAAAATAATGGTAAATTAAAGTCCAAAGTAAAATTCTAAACAACAACAAATAATAGTAATATTGCACCAATATCGGAAAAGCTTAACAATATAATCGAAAATATTTTCTCAGATGAATATGGACAAAACAATTGCAAACCCGTACATAAACAAAATGTTTGCAATAACCCAAGAAGAAGTGGATGCAGTTCACAAAGTCCTTTCCACGCCGAGATATCCCATCTATGGGGAGCAAATTGAAAATTTTGAGAAGGAATTCGCGGAATATGTAGGGACTAAATATGCAGTCGCCGTCAGCTCAGGTACCGCAGGACTACATCTAGCCTATATTGCGTGTGACTTTAAACCCGGCGACGAGATAATCACTCAATCACACTCATTCTATTCAGTCACAGATATGATGATTTTTCAGGGAGTAAAACCTGTTTTCTGTGATATTGATGAAGAAAGTTTTACTATGGATCCTAATGATGCACAGCAAAAAGTGACATCTAAAACCAAAGCACTAGTACCGACTCATCTAAATGGGCATCCATCAGATATGGGTCCAATAATGGACTTAGCATCAGACAACAATCTCATAGTGATTGAAAACGCGGCTCATGCCTTAGGAGCCAGATATAAGAGCAAGAAAGTTGGTACTTTCGGCGATCTTAATATGTTCAGCTTTGCCCCGGGTAAACATGTCACAACCATGGGTGATGGCGGAATGGTGACTACCGACAATGAAGAACTAGCTCAAAAAGTGAAAATGCTCCATAATCACGGACGCGGTCAAGTTATGAAAAAAATAGATAAAAGGGGTTTTCCTTTGCATTTAGGAAATGACTTACTTGGATATAACTATAGGATGAGCGAGATCGACGCTGCAATTGGCAGAGTTCAATTAAAACGATTTATGAATGGAAAAGCTGGACCAGAAATCCGTAGAGATCATGTAAGAGAGTTTGAGAAACTTTTCGAAGGAACTCCAGTAACAATACCTGTTGAGAAAGATTGGGCTTATCATTCGTTCTGTCGTTTCGTAACCAAAGTTCCAAACCGAGATGAGCTGTGGTTATTCCTAAAAAAGAACGGGATACGCGGAGGAATGCCCTATTCCCCACCAATTCATCTTAATAGAACCTATAGGGATAGATTTGGATTTAAGAAGGGCATGCTGCCGGTTACAGAGAAAGTGACCAAAGAACTTTTGTCCTTCCCTTTGCGCCGCATTGTTGAATACTTACCTCCTGAAAACAGTGAAAAGATCTCTGATTCTATTCATAAATTCTATAATGAAAAGCAAAATTGAAGATAAAGTAAAAATTTTCTCGTTCGGAATGTTAAGAGAATATTAATAAATTTATATTTTCGGATGAGCAATATGCGGAATATCAATCTGAAGTGAACCTTAGCTCTCTGATTACTCCTGCAGCTACTCCAAATACCAGAAATGAAAGAAATCGTCCAATGCCTTAAACGCACCCCTATCCTCAAATATTCGCGCGCAGACACCAAGGCAAAAGTCCCCGTCTCAGTCAACTTTTCACGGATGAAAAAGAGAGGAGCAAATGGATTCAGGATCAAAACGGCATGATTCAGATGAGAATCCCTATAACAAAGTGATACCCGGCCACAATCTCCAACGGACTTGATAAAGGCCCCCTGAATAAACGGCACCGATCTTTAATCCTGGAGCAGTAAAAGCCTAGACACCGGAAAGCGAGGTCCCAGAGCGCGCATTATTGTTATCCAAACTTGAAGGATCATTTTCCAATAATATTAATTAAGTTTTAATTGTCGTGAATAATTATTACAATTGTAAATAGAATAAAGGAATACCATAAAATGAAAAGAGGTTAAAGAAAAGTGGAGCGGTAGGACCTCGGCGGTTTGCGTAAATTATATCTTTTTTGCGCGCTATATTTCAAAACTGTTTTTATGAGCAATTAAGACAATGTATTTTACCGTTGGAATATTCAACAAGCTGACCTTCTGTTTTACACTGGGGACAAAGTTCATCAGTTCGGAAGTCAACTATTGGTAACTCCATCCCCAAATTTTCCCTTATGATTTCCCGAATGAGAAACTGGATAGAGGATAAATTTCGCTTTTCAGTCTCAGTCTGTAACGCCACTAAGTTTTCTTCAGAAAAAGATACCATGACTCTGTGAACTCTTGACATATTGATCACATTTCCGTCATATTAATATAAGTTTATTTAAACAATAAATTCATGGAGATTTTGTCTTAAAAAAATTAAACTATAGAAAAGTGACAGCCCCATAAAAGAAAAAATTAAATGGAGATAAAGTCTAGTGTTATAAGATAACACTCAATATAAAAAAAAGTTTATTCTAAACTCATATATTAACTGAGTTCAACCACTAAAGTTAAGGCATGAGGTTAATACTAACGAAATTTCTATCTGGAGTATTTATCTAAAATACATGTATGAATTAAATAGATCTATTCGTTGTGTTGGAATATGGTCGGATTAATGAAGAGGACCACCATAACAATCACAGCGTATGTGGTGCCGTAGTTGAATATACATCCAGGTTAGGTAGTTTAATTAGATCCCATGCACAGTTGTTCGTTCATAGACGGAAGTAGATGTTATCACGGAACCCTAGTTTGGCGGTCTTGCTGTTTTATTGTTTAACCAGTCTGTAACTATCTGAACCCATCTCTCCACTTGATCCCGATGCAACCCGTGCCCAGACCAAGGAAACAAGTGCATCTCACAATTAGGTACCTTGAAAAAATGTCGCAGACCCCACTCAATCTTCGATCCAGGTTCACTCCACAAGAGCATTACAGGTATTTTCAACTCTGAACCCCACTCCGAGATATGCTTACCCTTGTAACTGAGGTTCACGTTGGCGGATTCTACCGAATAATTAACAGTTTTTCCTCTCATATCATTATAGCTTATGGTTTTTTTCAAATTCTCATAATAACGATTAATTACTTCTTCGGTGATTTCGCTAGGTTCAAAATGCGGGGATAGACGTTCTTTTATACTTTCTTTTGATGGGACACTCCACTGATGTCCACCAGGAGCATAGATGTATTTTTGTCCCTCAGGTAGCGGCGGAATTGGATGAGTTCCATTTAGGCTGTTTGATATAATCAATCTCCTTACAAGGTCCGGCCTTTTGTGGGCCACCCATTGCGATAAGAAACCTCCATGAGACTGCCCTGCCAGATAGACCGGCCCTACATCCAGAGCTACAATAAACTTGATAAGAAAGTCTCCCTGGGCGTGCCCCGGATAGTCCTCCGGTCCTCTTGGGGCTGTGAAACCCGCACCAACAATATCGGGAGCAACTACATGGAAATATTCACTCAAATGATTAACAGTGGCAGCCCAAGGAGTACCGAAACCAGGTCCACCTCCGTGAGCGAGTACAATCGTATCTCCCTGACCTGCTTCGATGTAATGTGCTTTGATATCTCCGACATCGAGCCAAGAATCTCTCCAACGTCTGTTCATAAGTTTGCGTGGTTCTTCGGGATGTCGTGCCGGTTCGTTCAGCAGCCAGTTAGTGACAACCTGGACCCAACGATCACTCTGATCAGTCTGAACATGATGGCCGGACCAGGGGAATAAGTGCATCTCGCAGCCGGGAACCTTGAAGAAATGTCTTAGGCCCCACTCTATCTTGGACCCTGGCTCGCTCCAAGTTAGCAACACAGGCATCTTCAACTCAGAACCCCACTCAGAAATGTGTCTTCCGTTGTAACTGAGGTTCCTGTTGGCATCCTCTATAGTGGAGCTGTTCACTCTTCCTCTTTTTTCGGCATACTCATAGTTTTGCAAAGTTATTTCATAACTTCTCTTTACTCTTTCATCGGTTACAAGGTCTTTATGAGAGTAGAAATTGATCAACTTTTGTCTGATGCTTTCCGGGTCAGGTTTTGTGGATTGGTGCCCCCCTGGGGCGTAGATATATCTCCTGCTTGGAAGCGGATGAGTCCCATTCAGGCTGTTGATAATTATAAGCCTGCTGACCAGGTCCGGCCTGTTATGTGCCACCCACTGGGACAGAAATCCCCCGTGGGAGTTGCCAGCTAAGTAAACAGGTCCCTCGTTTAGGACCTCAATGAACCTGATGAGAAAGTCTCCCTGGGCGTGCCCCGGATAATCTTGAGGCCCCCGAGGAACAGTATAGCCGAATCCTATCACATCAGGAGCTAAGGCATGAAAGTTCTCTCCTAGGAGGCCAATAATGTCTCCGTAGTTAGCCTCCCCAGAAGAACCGGCTCCACCACCGTGTATGAGAATGAAGGGGTCACCCTTGCCGGCCTCTATGTAATGGGTTTTAACCCCATCGATATTAAGCCAAGAATGTTTATAACCACTTGACATGTCAGACAGAAACGTTCTCTGACTCAATGTTTAAAACAGTTTTCTGAGATTATAAGATTAAAGAGATGGCATGTTAAGGACACATGCGCCAGCACAATTGCCGACTCTTTTGGGTCTCAATTGGATTCTGGATAAGGGCCTTAGGATCACGGAATGCTTGAACTTGCATCTTGTACCCATGCATCATCTTCATTGTTAAAAGGATAATAGGCTAAATTTAGGCGTTATACCTTTATTTTATAGGAAAGATCCGAAGGTTACGCGCGTCAAAACAAACGCATCCAAAGGTATTTGCACGAATGAATGTTATATATTCAATCTAGTTTAATAGTATTGGTAAAGATGAAAGTTTACATAGCTTTTGATATGGAAGGCTGTACGGGAACAGCAATAAAAGCACAGATGGGCCCTAATTCTTCGGTACCATCTGCTTATCCACGTGCCCAAAGAATGGGGACTGACGATGTAAAAGCAGCTATTGCGGGTGTTCTAGAAATGGATCCTGATGCAGAAATTCTGTTTAATGATGGACATGGAAAAAATATGAACGTATTCTACGAAGAATTTCCAGAAAATGTTTCAGCCGTAGTAAATTCAAGAGAAGTTTATGATGAAGTGTTTGGTATCGATGATACCTTTGATGCTCTTTTATGCATAGGCGCCCATGGTCCTCCTCTCTTAGCTGATGCGCTTATGTGTCATGTGTGGAATGCTAGAGAAGTAAAATTTAATGGTAAGTCTCTTACCGAGACAGGGCTTGACGCTAGCCTAGCTGGGTATTATGGTGTTCCACTTGTAGCAATTTCGGGGGATGAAGCGTCTGTAAACTACATTCAATCAAATATTGCTCCAAATATGGCGACTGCAATAGTTAAGAAGGGAGTTGGTATGTTTAGTGCCATTTGCATTAATCCAAAAAAGACACAAAAACTCATTAAGAAAGCAGTAATAGATGGACTGAAACGTCGTCACGAAATTCCCCCGCTTACCTTTAGTAATCCCATTACTGTTGAAATAAACTATCCGATTCAGTTTAATGCTTATGCTGCAAATCACTTTATGGGAGATGAGCGGGTCTCAGCTACTAAGATCAAATTTGTTGCTGAGAATGCCAAAGATGCCTATTTCGACTTTTTATCACGAAGAAAACTAAGTGCACCTAGAACATGGTAAAAAAATTGTTAAGAAGATCTCTTTTTCCGTTCTTTGCTAGTTATCTCCCTAGAGTGCTAAGGGTTTAATTTCGTGCGCCTTCTTTGACCCTATTGATCTCTTTCAGTTCCGTTCACAGCATAAAATGAGACCTAGAACACAAAGGACCTCGCAACGCATTATTAAGGACTCGTTGGGCCTCTGCAAGGTGTTCACCTAAGATATCACTGGTTATTACATATAAAAATAAAAAATCTGGATTTTAGGATAAAATCATGCAATACCGCAAATCTAAAAGCATATATGCTGAAAAAAAAAGTACAACACATAATGTCTGAATATCAAGAATGGTTTGAAAAGGAGATTCTTTCAAAAAAGTGGTGGAATGATGTAACAAAAAATCGAATGGGAACCGAACGTGCCTTTCTTAGGGACTTGTCTGCTGCTGATAGAGGGCTTAAAGATGTCATCGAAATCGCTCCTGGAACTTTTAGATATTCATGGCCCGCTCCACCGATGGTTATCGAAGCGGCAAAAAAGGCGTTGGACGAGGGTCACACAGATTACATACCCGGTGGAGGATTCCGAGATTTCAGAGAGGCTGTGGCCGAAAAAGCTCTGAGGGAAGATGGAATTGAAGCAGATATCGATAAAGAAATTCAACCTACACACGGTGTTTCATTCAGCTTCAACATAGCTGGACGTCACTTCCTTAATCCTGGTGATGATGTACTGCTGATCGACCCAGATTATTTTTTAGGAAGGGTGCCAAACTTCGGGGCAAATGTAATCCCTGTTCCTTTAACAGAACCAACAGACCCAAACAAGGAGTGGGTTCTTAATATCGAGGAGTTAGTAGATCGAATAACGCCTAATTCAAAAATGCTTGTTATGGCAAATGGCAATAATCCTACAGGACATTTATATACCAAAAAAGAACTGGAGCAGATATCTGAGGTAGTACAAGATGAGGACCTCCTCGTCTTCAGTGATGAACTCTATAGCAGGTGTGTATTTGACGGTAAAAAACATTATAGTATAGCTGCATTACCTGGGATGAAGGAACGAACAATTACATCAACAAGTTTCTCCAAGCTTGAGGCAATGAGTGGTTTGAGGATCGGTTACGTAATAGCCAACTCCGATCTAATAAAGGTCTACCGCTCAATATCTTCCTACGAAACTGAGTGCATTAATACTATTGGACAAAAAGCTGGTATTGCAGCTCTTTCCCAAGAGGCTCTGGAGTGGATGCAGAAAAATACTCTCCCTGAAGTTCAAAAGAGAAGAGATTATTCCTGGGAAAAACTCAATAAAATTGAAGATGTTACTTGTGCTAAGGCAACAGGAACATACTATCTCTATCCCAACATCTCCAAGTATAAGCTAGGGAATCCACGCGATATTATAGAATATTTCGTCAAGGAAGCAGGCGTTCTGGTAAGAGCAAATTATGGCCCTATCAATACTGAAGGACACTTTAGGATAAGCTGTTGTGCTCCATGGGAGCGACTAACCAATGGACTGGAACGGATAAAAGAGGCACTAGAAAAACTTACCAGAAAATGAGGAAAATATATCTTGAGTGGGTAAAAAGTGCTTTTTAAAAAAAATTTTAGGTACATAGTATATATTTTTAAATATTTAATGTAATAAAAATTCAGAAAATGTCACGAAAACTTGATGTTGGAGCAGCTCAAATTGGCGGAATTTTACGTGAAGAGTCTAGAAAAGGGATTGTCGAGCGTCACATTAGACTCCTTGAAGAGGCAGCACGTCGAAGTGTTGAGCTTTTAGTGTTCCCTGAATTTTCTTTAACAATTGGTATAGCGGGATTATCCTTAGATAATTCAGAATTAGAACAATTTTGTGAGGATTCAATGCCTAATCCATCAGTTTTACCAATATTTGAGAGAGCAAAAGAGTTGAACATCGGTTTTTATCTGGGATATATCGAAAAAGATGGAGATAGGATTTTTAATTCCTCAATATTAGTGGGAAAAAATGGAGAAATAATTGGGAAATATAGAAAGTCACATATTGGTGGTAGCATCGAACCTATACCGGGACGAAAATCCCAGTATATGGAGAGACGATACTTCATTCCGGGAGATACAGCTTTTCAAGTTTGGAATGCCTATAACGGCAAAATTGGTATGGGTATTTGTTATGACCGAAGGTTCCCCGAATTTTGGCGTGTTATGGGGATGAAGGGAGCTGAGTTAATACTCTTGGGCTTTTTTAGTGGAGGAAATAATCCATCTCATGGCTCTCACTTCGGTGTTTTTCACCACTTATTATCAGTCCAGGCTGGTGCTTATTGGAGTGGGTCATGGATAGTGGCTTCTGCTCATTGTGGTATGGGTAATAGTGTAATTATATCCCCTTCAGGTGAGATAATAGCTAGATCATATAGCCTCGAGGATGAAGTAATTAACGCCACAATTGATTTAGATTATTCTAGTAAAATACCACATTTCTCACCACGTGCAAATACATTAAATTGTCATTTTGTCCGTGACCGTCGACCGGATCTCTACAAAATAATATCTGACCCCAAGTGGAAAGGAGTAAAAGAGCAATAACCAAAAAGTTTCGTATATTATCTCTTCAAAGCACACTCTAATCTATTTAGACATAACTCTGCAAGCGCGAAACTGAAGAGGCCCTCTTTGGAAACAGAGATTTTTTTCAGTTAGCACTAAGTCTACGCACTTTATGGCGAATCTGGCCCAATTCGAACAGTCATTTTATTTAAGATAGTCTCAGAATATCCCTTTGGAACGTATTTATGATTTCGTGTACTGTTCGGCGTCTCTATAGCACACGGAGGTTAGACAGTTTCCTCTAGCATATTGATGAACTCCTCAACCTGCCTCATGCCTTTCATCCAGAATTCTCCTTTCCTGATGTTGAACCCCAACTCTTTTCCAAGCTGCCATGGCGACTTACTGGAGCCCGCCGCCAGCAGGCTCTTCAGCTTGGGGACAAACGCCTCACCCTGCTCCTTATAGAGGCGGTAGAGAGCAAAGACGAAGAGCTTGGCAAAGACATATGGATAGTTGTAGAAGCGGTAGTTGGGCATATAGTAATGCACCTTCATGGTCCACTCCCACTTCATCACCTCCAGCCAGTCCACGGAGTCCCCGTAGATCTTGTCCCGGGCGGTCGTCCAGAGGCTTGCCACCGTTTCCCCGTCAAGGAAACCGCCCTCCATTATAGCGTTGTACATGCTCTGCTCGAAGAATACCCTGGCGGAAACTTGGAAGACGCTCATACCAAAGCTGTCCAGCAGGGCTGCCAAGAAAGCTTGCTTTTCTTCCTTACTATCCGCTTTGGAAAGGAGTCTATCAAAGAGCAGGAGCTCGCCAAAGTTACTGCCGCACTCAGCTATACAGCTCCCAATGTTATAGTTACTAGGCTTTTGGGCCCTTGAGCCTAGGTAGGCGTGGATGGCATGGCCCAACTCATGGGCCAAGGTGCTGACGTTCATCATGGTGCCGTTGAAGCTTTGCAGCAGGTATGCTGACTTGCCGGCCAACCATGTTGCGCAAAAGGCCCCGGAACTCTTCCCTTTCCTTACCTCCCCGTCTATGTGATTTCGTTCAAACATCTCGTTAGCCCAGCCACCAAGTTGTTTATCGAAGTTGGAGTATGCGGAGACAACTTCCTCTCTGGATTCCTCCCAGGTATACACCATCTCTGGGATGTTAGGAAGGGGGGCCACGATGTCCCAGTTGGCCAACTTATCAAGGCCCATTAGCTTGGCCTTGAGCTTCAAGTATCGACGATAGAGTTCTGTATTCTTCACGATGGCGTCCATGAGACTATCAATAGTCTCCTTGTCGACGTCATTGGCAATGAGGCTCTGGGTCATAGCAGTTGGGTAACTCCTGAGATCGCTAATTTGCAGATGGTCGGTGCAGACGGACCGGATAGCGCTAGCCCAGATTATTTCGTCCCTGCCCAGCTCCTCGTAGACGATCTTGTTCGCCCGCATTCTGAGATCGCGATCGGGGTTCTGAAAGAGGCCAATGATCTCTCCGTAGGGCATTGTCTTTTTTTCGCCTTCCACTTCGATCTTGTATGTCCGGGTTGAGAGCCAGTCGTTCTGAAGCTGCTGCCAAGCGTCGACGCCGTTCTTGTCCTTGGCGAGGATCAGCTGTTCCTCTTTATCTGAGAGCATGTGGGGCACGGTCCTCAGGGTCCTCTTCAGGTAATGCTTGTACTCCGCGAGGGAGGGGTCCTCGATGAGGGCAGGATTACTGGCGATGAGATTTCCCATCTCGATGTCGATAAAGGCTAGGGTCTGGCTCATCTTTGTAATGGAGGTTTTGGAGGCGTCGTTGAGTTGCTTGGCGGTGTCATCGAGGGCGTTAGCTGAGTAGAGCAGGCTGCAGTAGAGTGCAATGGCTCTATACTTGAGGGTCATGGAGTCGCTCAGCTCCAGGAGCTCCAAGAGACCAGCAGCATCCAAATCGCTGATAATACCGTAGTACTTATCTCGGAACTTCGCGGATTCAGCCACCATGACCTCTAGCGTGCTCCTGACGGAAACTGGGTCTGTGCTCACAACGAGCTGCGATAGGTCCCATCTCATCTGTTCTTTTCTCAAGGTGATCAGTCAAACTGCTGTTTAGTAATTAGAACTTATGAATTTCTCGGCCGCGCACTACCTTCCCATATAGAACCTTCTCCGCTCCTCTGGTAACCGTTCTATTGCATATCGCAACATCGTTCTTGGCATCGTCTCGAAATGTTCTGTAAGAAACTCTTCCAAGACTGATGGGTCTTTTTTCCCTATCTCCCGCAATACCCAACCCGATGCCTTATGGATCAAGTCATGCGCATCACAAACCAAAGCCCCAGCCAAAGCAAGTGAGTCCACCAGATCTCCACGACGAATGAATGCAAAAGTCGATATAATCGAAATTCGCCTCTCCCAGACACTCTCGGATCTAGCCAGGTCATAGAGCACGCCCCTCGACTTGTCAACCAACCAGGCACCCAGAATCTTATGCGCACTACTATCTACAAGATCCCAGTTATTCACATAAGCCGTATTACATAGATACAGATCAACAATCCGACGTCTTGCTTCCTCGTCTCCATTGCTGAATTGCTCAATTATAATGAACAACGAGGTTAACCTGTGTTCATGTATCTCGCTCCGAAAAAGCTCTAAAACATCAGATAACGAAGCATCCCTGTACTTTTTCGCAATTCGCCGTTGATCTGGAACACGTACACCGATGAAAACATCCCCTTCTCCATACTCGCCCTTACCAGTCTTAAAGAATCCTTGAAGCTTCATCGCATGCTTCGGATCAGAAAGTTTCTCTAACTCAGCCTTTACCTCCTCATGAATTGACATAGGCTATAATTAATAGTCCAAAATAAATCGTGCGCGCAAAAAAGGTTGTATGTGAGGTTTGGTTGACCCGGGAGAATCTAATGGCAGCCCGGGAGAGATTCTAACTCTGCTCCTGGTGGCGATATATCCCCCGCCTCCTTCCCCTTTTTTTACAAGTTCAAATGCACGCGAGAAAGACCTTAATTTCTGCAGCTTCTGAGTTCTCTGTTGCAGTCTGGACACCCAGTTCCACCTATCCTGCTTCTTACAAATGCTTCCCATTCATGACCTCTGCTGTACCTTCACTAGATCTTCATATTGCTCCTGAACCTCTTCAACTTCAGAGGGAAATGGCTTGGTTCCATCAAATAGTGATAGGTCTGATAGTTTGTGCTCAGCTCCGCAAGGGTATTCCATATAGAGATTAGATTTCTTGAGGCGATCAATTAGCTTCTGGGTGCTAAAACAGACTCACGTTAATGCTTCTAACATTATTCTATAAAAGCTTCCTTGGCTATTACACAATGATGGGGTGAGAGTTGAAGAATGGAATCTTTCATTAAAGGATTAAAAAAACTTGAGGGCTATAAAGGCCAAATTGAGCATATCGAATTCTTACCTCGAAAAAAAGAGGTACAAGGAACACTTGAGACCCCTCTATCACCCTCGCTACAACAATATCTTGACAATCGTGATATCACTCTCTATAAACATCAAGCAGATGCAATTAACCTAGCACGAAAAGGTGAAAACATTGTCATTACAACCCCCACAGCCTCAGGAAAAACACTTGCATTCAACATACCTGTCTTTGAGGCGTTATCAATGGATCCACAAGCTCGTGCTCTATACATATACCCAATGAAAGCCCTGACAAACGATCAACAAAATGTTCTTTTAATCATGGAAAAGGAAACAGGCATCTCAGTTCATCCAAAAATATATGATGGTGATACATCACGAGACGACAAACGACGCATCAGAGACAAGGCACGCATAGTACTAACTAATCCATACGGACTCCATCATTATCTCCACTGGCACCATTTATGGAAAAATTTCTATGAGAATTTACAATTCATAATAATAGATGAGTCACACACATATCGAGGAGTATTTGGATCTCATATTGCACTCCTCATAAGACGGATTCAAAGAATCTGTCGTTTTTATGGCTCGAATCCGCAGTATATCCTATCTTCGGCTACTATCGCCAATCCAAAAGAGCATTCAAAGAAACTCACAGGAAAGGATTTCCATGTTATCTCAAGTGATAGCTCTGAATCAGGGAAAAAGAGTTTCATCTTCTGGAATCCTCCATTCATTGATGATGATTTAACTCGAAGATCAACCCATCAAGAAACCAGGACATTATTATCCTATTGTATCCGGGAAGAACTCCAGACACTATGTTTTACTAAATCCCGTAAAATGGCTGAGTTAATTGGGATATGGGTTAAACAAGACCTCGACCGTACCCACCCAGAACTCGCTGATGCCGTATACTCTTACCGCGCAGGATATCACCCTGAAGAGCGGAGAAAAATAGAAAGAGGCTTAAAACAGAGAGAGATATCAGGCGTCGTTACAACCAACGCATTAGAGCTTGGCATCGACATTGGTTCACTTGACTGTGTTATAATGTCAGGATATCCAGGAACTGTGATATCCACTTGGCAACAGGCAGGGAGAGCGGGACGATTGATAGATGACTCTGTTGTTTTCCTCGTTGCTTTTCAGGACCCCTTAGATCAATATTTTATGAACCATCCTCAGGACTTTTTCAGTAGGAACCCTGAGAATGCGGTAATTAACCTTGATAATCCTTACATAACTATTGGGCATGTTATGTGTGCATCCAATGAGCTGCCCCTATCAGACAGAGACATAGATTACTTCTCCGAAGGCTATCTTCAATCAATCGATGAATTGTCCGAAAAACGATTAATTAAGAAAAGGCAAGAAGGGTGGATGTATTCAGGTACTTTTAGACCCGAAACTAGAGTTAAGTTAAACAACATTTTAGATCAAACGGTTACAGTTTTCCATTATTCTAGGGCACTTGAGACAATGGACATCACTCAGGCATATAGAGAGGTGCATGAAGGAGCAATTTTTCTTCATCAAGGTGAACCATATCAGGTAAATTCATTAGACCTCAATAGTTTAGTGGCTCGTGTTGAAGAAGCTGACCCAGGGTATTACACTGAGGCTCTGAAAACAATCGACATCTCCATCAAGAGTAGAATAAATGAACTAAACCGTGGGATCAAATCGGGATTAGGAAAAGTAGATGTTACTGAGTATTACATTGAATATCGAAGAATGCGTAATGAGAAAGTAATTTCCAAGCACCCACTCAATCTTCCTCCACTAAATTTCCCTTCAATCGGATTCTGGTTTACCATTCCTTCGTCTATTGTATCTCGTATTCGTAGTTCAGGCTTGGACTTGGCTGGAGGATTGCATGCGATAGAGCATGCCATGATAGCAATTTCTCCATTACATGCAATGTGTGACCCAAGAGATCTCGGGGGGGTTTCCACTGAACTTCATCGAGATACTATGGAACCAACGATTTTCGTATATGATGGATACAAGGGTGGAATTGGGTTATCAGAAAAACTCCATGAGTTGTTACCTGAGCTCTTGGGGACTATATTAAATCTCGTTAAAGATTGTAAATGCGAGGAGGGGTGCCCCTCATGTATCTACTCATCAAAATGTGGAACTAACAATGAACCATTAGACAAGAAGACTGCTATTGTTTTGTTGAATTACTTAGTAGAAGAGCTTCACGGATAGCATAGTAGGATGAGCAGGATCTTCTTTGATATGGAGACGTACAGTCCTGATGATTCATGCCCTCGACCGCACCGCCACCAGACCTTCCTGCGGCTTCCTAGAGTGATCTGATCTGGAGTCAAGTCCCCGTTCCTGTCTCCGGCTTCTTTTTCTTGGATGTCATCCGACAGACTTCGAAGTCTGTTGTTGGGAGTGTGAATCGTTTTCCCTGGTGTGTAGGCTCCTTAGCCTTTTTTTCTGGATCATTTGTTTTCCTTTTGTAAACTACCTTACCGTCGCGACGTTTATCGTAGTTGACCGTACTTTTCCTTGCGTCTCCTCTTCCCATGGTTAAAATCTCCTTTTCCCTGCATCTGACCGTTTATTCTTAGTTTACCCGGCTGTATGTATGCCTTTTCTCTCTTTTGGTTGAGTGCCACCCTTTGGCTAGTTCAGGATTCAGATAAGCAAAATTATAGCGAATATTTTGAGAAAAACAAAGGAGTAAAGTATGGGATGATCATGCATTAAATCCCTGTTCCAAAGAGAATCAAGGCAAAAGAAGCAGTCCGGACAACCAGTCCCCCGGATCCTACTGGCTACCGCTGCTTCCCATTCATGTCCTCGACTGCATCTCCACCAGATCTTCCTACCATTTCCTAGAGTTATATCTGATGCTTTTCGTAGTCAATACCTATTTGGAAGGGTCTTTCCAAGTTATTTTTTTTCGAGAAACTTTACAGTTGGAGATTCAGGGAGCTGGTTTAGCTCTTTCCAGAGGGTTTGGCAATGTACAGGGGAGCGAACCCCATTATCATGGAGATATCTCCGGTCTCTTTCCCATTTTTTTTATGTATACACCATAACGGCGACCGTCGGAGACAACAAGGCGGTTGCAGTTTGGCTTGCCCTTAGAATACGTTTCTGCCTGAGACTTTGCAGTTAGAACCTGATCCAATTTCACTATCTTTTGTTGGAGTTTCTCTGGAAGCCCACAGGAGGAGAGCTCAAGCCCTCACCCAACGCGAGTGAGGCTCTGGGGGAACCAATTGAAAGCCAAAGGGGAGCTGGATGTGATGCTCAAAACTAGAACATTCATCAAGCGAGTGGCTTTTGAGGAGAACCCATAGCCACCTAGTGATGGCTTAATATTCATAATGTCGATGTATGGGTGTTGGAGGATGTTCATTGTATCGGGTAAGCGTTGATGTTGGAGGCACATTCACTGACCTCGTTGCGATGGGCGGAGAGAATGGGCGAGTCATCAATATCAAGGTCCCCACGGAGCCCAAAAGCCCCGAATTGGGAGTTCTCCTAGCCCTTCGTAGGTTCCTTGAGGGGAGGGACCCCCTCAACGTGGGAATGGTGGGCCACGCCACAACAATCGCCACCAACGCGCTATTTGGCCAGGTTGACCTAGACCTACCCAGAACCGCATTCGTTACCACTGAGGGGTTCAGGGACGTTTTGGAGATCGGTCGCCAGAGGAGGGCGGAGGTATACAACTTGTTCTTCCAGCGGCCACAGATGCTAGTGGCGAGGAGGGACAGGAACGTGGTTCGGGAGCGGATGGACCATAAGGGGAACGTGGTGAGGCCTCTAAATAAGGAGGACCTTGAGGGGGCCGTCAAGAGGATACAGAGAAATGGCGTCGAATCAGTGGCAATAGGGTTCCTTAACTCCTACGCAAATCCAATGCATGAAGAACAGGCATATGTTATCCTCAAGGAAGCATTGCCTGATATTCCCATTACCGTCTCGAGCCGGATCTCTAGTGGATACCGGGAATACGAGCGGTTCAGCACGGCAGTTGTTAATGCAACACTTATTCCCATCATCAAAACATACGTCTCCCGTCTCGCCGACGGTCTGAAGGGGCTCGGGGTAGTCGCGTCCTTTTACGTGATGCAGTCCAATGGGGGGATGGCTGCTTCCGAGGTTGTCTCAGAAAAACCAGCATCCATAGTGGAGTCTGGCCCAGCCTCAGGAGTCATCGCCTCTGCCTGGATGGGGGGTCTCATTGGTCGAGATGAAGTGATGAGCTTTGATATGGGGGGGACAACGGCTAAGGCTGGAACTGTAAGGGGGAGGATCCCAGAGGTAGTTCATGAATATGAGGTTGCGGGAAAGGTCCATATGGGACGTATCCTCAAGGGGAGCGGGTATCCCGTAAGTTTCCCATTCATTGATCTCGCAGAATGTAGCACGGGTGGGGGGACAATTGCTTGGGCGGACGAGTCCGGAGGGCTCCATCTTGGACCTATGAGCGCTGGGGCTAAGCCTGGGCCAGCCTGCTACGGGAAGGGCGGAGGCGAGCTGACTATCACAGACGCCAACCTTGTCTTGGGACGGCTAAATCCAAATAGCTTATTGGGGGGGCAGATGGAGATCAAACCCAAGCTCGCAGAGAAAGCAGCTGAGCGACTCGGGGGTAAGCTGGGGATGGATCCTGAGAGTACCGCTATGAGTGTTATCAAGGTCGCCGACTCCCTAATGTCCCAGATACTCAGGATAGTCTCTATTGAGCGGGGCTACGATCCCCGACGATTCACCTTAGTATCCTTCGGCGGGGCGGGCCCTATGCACGCATGCTCTCTTGCAGAGGGGCTGGAGATCGACGAAATTATAGTGCCCCCAAATCCTGGAATGTTCTCCGCGTTGGGTCTCCTTACAGCCGATCTATTTCACGATCTTTCTAAGGCCATTATCACCCGGGTAGAGCGAGCTGATGTGGGACAACTTGAGGTCCTGTTTGGGGAGATGGAGGAGGAGGGGCGAGAGATACTTTCCTCTGAGGATGTTTCTCCTGGGGATATGAGGCTTAGGAGATACATGGATCTCAGGTACTATGGTCAATCCTATGAGATCTCCGTCGACTATCCAGAGGGACCTTTGGAGGATCGGATGCACCAAGCAGTTAAGAACTTCCACAAAAGGCACGGAAAAATCTACGGCTACTATGATAAAGATGAGCCTGTGGAACTCGTGACCCTTAGGCTTAGAGCGGTGGGGTTTATTAAAAAACCGGCGCTCTTACGGATTCCGAAAGGCTCAAAACGGCCAATCCCCACCAGCGTTAGGTCTGTCTATTTCGATGGACCTGACACGTGGTTTGAAACCCCGATATACAAACGGAAAGATCTTGGATCTGGGAGCGTCCTTCATGGGCCTGCCATCATTGAGCAGTACGACTCCACGACGGTAGTCTACCCCGAGTGGAAGGGAGAAACAGACTGGTTCGGCGTCCTTAATCTCAGGAGGGAAGCCCAATAGTCCTCGATGCAACAACAGTGGAGGTCATCAAGGGCGCCCTTATTTACGCCGCCGAGGAGATGGGGATCGCACTAAAAAAGTCAGCTTACTCTCCTAACATAAAGGAGAGGATGGATCACAGCTGCGCCCTCTTCGACCACCAGCGCCGCCTAGTCGCTCAGGCTGAGCATATCCCTGTACACCTAGGCTCCATGGCGATAGCGGTCCGAGAGGGGCTTCGCCTATACAAAAACGAGTTGGGACCAGGGGACATGCTTCTTTTCAATGACCCCTATATTAGTGGTACCCACCTCCCTGACCTTACCTTAATAGCCCCAATATTCTACGATGGTGAGCTTATCGGCTATGCAGCTAACAAGGCCCACCATACAGACGTAGGCGGGAGGGCTCCTGGGAGCATCGCGGGGGACTCTACAGAGCTCTATCAGGAAGGTCTCATTATTCCACCGGTGAAGTTCGTTCGAAGCGGTGCCATCGACACGGAACTCTCATGGCTCTTCAGGAGCAACGTAAGAACTCCCGAGATCCAGATGGGGGATTTGAGGGCCCAGATAGCTGCAAATAACACTGGAAAACTACGGGTGGGCGCGCTCATCCAAGAGTACGGGGTAGAGGTGCTCCACGAGGCGATGGGAGCCGTGATGGATTACTCCGAGCGTCGAATGCGGGCCAGTATCCAGACTATCCCCGATGGGACATATGAAGCGGAGGATTGTCTCGAGGACTCGGGGACAGCAAACGATCCCCTATTTATCCATGTCAAAATCATAGTTGAGGGCGATTCTGTTGAGTTTAACTTTGAGGGTACTTCACCCCAGGTTGCAGGGCCTGTTAACGCCCCACTAGGAGTCACTCTCGCCGGCGTCTTTTTTACCTTGATCTCAGTGACTG
This sequence comes from Candidatus Bathyarchaeota archaeon, assembly GCA_030739585.1. Taxonomy (NCBI): domain Archaea; kingdom Thermoproteati; phylum Candidatus Bathyarchaeota; species Candidatus Bathyarchaeota archaeon. The sequence goes on along the minus strand of JASLYX010000005.1, from coordinate 82,987 downwards.
ACCCGACCATCCCTGTGAATGAAGGATGTTTCAGGCCTCTAACATTGAACATTCCGGAGGGGTGTTTTCTCAATCCTCGGAGGCCAGCCCCGGTAGCAGGGGGTAACGTAGAGACAAGTCAGAGGAACGTGGATGCCCTCATGGGGGCTTTAGCCAAGGCCCTTCCTGGGAGAGTGCCCGCAGCTAGCCAGGGGACTATGAACAATGTCTCCGTGGGCGGATTACGGAGGGATGGGTCTCCTTGGACGTTCTATGAAACCATTGCCGGGGGAAACGGGGGCCGACCCGGCTCAGATGGGGTGGATGGGGTTCATGTCAATATGACCAACACCATGAACACCCCAATTGAGGCCCTAGAGGCTGATCTCCCTCTCAGATTCGAGGCCTACAGGTTCCGCCCAGATACCGGGGGACCTGGTAGATGGAGAGGAGGCTGCGGTATCGAGAGGATTTGGACTCTGCAGTCGGAGTGCGCTACCCTCTCAATCCTCGGGGAGAGGAACAAGATTCCACCATGGGGTCTCTATGGAGGGGGACCTGGGGCCCTTGGAGAGTATATTCTCTTTAAGCGGGATGGAACTAAGCGGAAGCTCCCCTCGAAGTGCACAGTGCCCATTGAGGAGGGGGACACCTTATTGATCAGAACCCCGGGAGGTGGAGGGTACGGGGACCCTTATGCGAGACTCCCCGCCCTAATACAAGAGGACGTCCTTAATGGCCTCTGCACCGTCGAATCCGCAGAGAGAGAATACGGTGTGGCCATCGAGCCAGACTCATTGACTGTGGATGTTGAGGCCACAGAGGCCCTCAGGAAGCGCCGCATCATCGGTATAGACTGATCTAGTTCAAAGTTCCGTCGCGCGCTTCTACGGGTCTCTCTGACCACCAAATATCCCTCCTAAGTAGCCATCAGGTCACCAAGAGCCACAGAAACATCCCTTAGGTACCCCATAGTATCCGCTAGAGCCTCTTACCCATCAAGATCGCTTTGTAGCCCCAAAACGCGTGTGATATACTCTAATCTTGACTGACGTAGTTATCTTTTTATTTATGATTTATCCCGAGAATCCTATCAATGAGCAACAAAACCAGGGGTCGCTTCTCCCTCCCCTTTAGGCCGCCTTTCTTTTACGGATGGGTCATAGTTGTGGTCTCCTCCCTTACCATTTTCTTTTCGGGACCAGGTCAGACCTACAGCGTCTCTACATTCATCGACTCCTATATCAGGGAATTTGGCTGGAGCCGGTTTACGATCTCCACTATGTACTCTACAGGGACTCTAACTGCTGGCCTTTTGATGGGGTTAGTGGGTAACTTGCTCGACCGCCGGGGTCACCGAGTTGCAACAACATCCATTGCACTTGTTTTCGGTTTGGCCTGCTTGGGTATGAGTATCGTAAATAGTTCCTTTACAATGTTAGTCGGGTTTTTTTTGATACGACTCTTGGGTCAAGGATCCATGAGCCTAAGCAGTAGCACCCTTGTCCCCCAGTGGTTCATTCGGAAAAAGGGGCGAGCTCTCAGTATTGTTGCAATAGGAGGTGCTGCAGGGTCTGCGCTCATCCCGCCTTTAAATATTTACATCATCGAACATTTTGGATGGAAGACCGGATGGCGAATCTGGGCCGTTCTACTATGGCTCGTAATGGCACCTGTTGCCTATCTCCTGACCAGGGATAAACCAGAAGATGTAGGACTCGCCCCTGACGGCGAGACATTGTCCCCATTAGTAAATGAACCTAATAATTCACCCTTGGGGGAGAGCTGGACAGTTAGGGAGGCTATGGGCACTAGGACTTTCTGGCTCCTCCTTTTCTGCAATATCATCCCCTCTGCGATTAACACAGGTCTCATTTTCCATCAGATCTCAATCATGGACCAAATTGGAGTCTCTGCCCAATCAGCCGCAGTAGTTTTGAGCCTCATGGCCTTCATCCGACTTCCCGTAGTGCTTGTTGCAGGCCGGATCGCTGACAAAGTGCCCGCTAGATTCGTTCAAATAGGCTCCATGGCCGGGCTCTTTGTCACACTTGTCATCCTATATATGACGGATTCATTCCAGATGGCAGGGATTTATGGCATCATAACAGGGATAACAATGGCCTTTCAGATAATGGTGAGTGGAGTGATCTGGCCTGACTATTATGGACGCCATCACTTAGGAAGTATCAGAGGGATGACAATGATGGCAGGAGTGATTGGATCAGCACTAGGCCCCCTCCCCTTTGGATATGCATACGATATCTTTGGAGGTTATACTGAGGCTTTAACGATCTCCATGATCTTCCCAATCCTTGGAATGATTGCAGCTTTTCTGGCTAAACCGCCACGAAAAACAAAGATCAAGCCTCCAACCATACCTTAATCGTTTACATAACTCACGTGTTATGATTGTTCTGGAGGAGATGAATGATATATCCGATGGTACCATGGAATATCCCAATATGTCCGCGTTGGGTGTTGCCGTGGAGTATTTTTTTTGGCTCGAGTTAGACGAGAATTGTGGATCTGTTTTCTTTGTTTAATGGAGAGGGAGGGGGGTCGAACGTAGAGGACCGGATTTATGGTGACTGGTTTTGAGTGAAAGTCTACAGATAAGTGTGGATAGCAATGAGGCTACGGGACGTCGGGACATTGTGAATTATCTCCGACTAGCTGGTTTCAAGGTAGACGTGCAGAAGCTAGATGTTTGCGACTACGTGGTTTCTGACAGGTGTGGCGTGGAAAGGAAGGACGTGTCCGATTTTCTAGGGAGCATGAGGGATGGGAGACTATTTAGTCAGGCAGGAGATATGGCCCGTGTGTACGAAAAACCGATCTTGATATTAGAGGGAAAGCTATCCCGGGCTTTCGGCAGGAGTCGTATGAGGCCTGCGTCAGTATATGGGGCGTTGTCAAGTCTTGCGCTGGATTATGGGTTATCTGTGATCCCTACGGATAGTCCTGATGGCACGGCGGTGCTACTACATCGGTTAGCGTATCGGGAGCAGGTTAAAAAGGAGAGGACTGTGCAACTTCGGAGCGTGCGGAGAGACCTGCCTCCGAGTCAGCAGCAGGTGTTCCTCCTGTCGGGGCTGCCTCAAGTTGGAACGACCCTTGCGGGGGAACTGTTGGCCCAATTTGACACGCCTTTCAAGGTGATTAAGGAGTTCGCGTCGGCAGAGGTGCATGTTTCTGCTTCGGGTAAGACAAGGAGGCTGCTGGGATCATTGGCTGAGGTACGGGGTGTGGGTCCAGTGATCGTGGAGAGGGCTCAGGGGGTTCTGAATCGCTCTCATCGGGAGCTCTGTGAGCTAGATGAGGGTTGATGAGTTCTACAGAAATCCTTTAATCGTGTGTCCTCTGTCGTGTTTTCACGAGGGCTCGTAGCAGAGTGGATAATGCACCGGCCTCCGGAGCCGGAGATCATGGGTTCGAATCCCATCGAGCCCGCCAATCCTTGGGTTTATTTCAGATACTGTTTTGCGCGCAAAATAAAACCAGATCTCCTCTGTACCAAACTCGCACGCTAGATGCAATTATACTTAAAGTGAAGTGAAGAAAAGAGTATTGGCGTGAAGTGACGTGAATAAAAATACAAAGCGGTCACGTTTGGGAGCCTTTATGAAATGAGAATCAATGACCTACCCAGAGTAAAACTAGCAGTCTTACCAACACCATTGGAGCCTTTGAAAAATTTATCAAAAGAACTCGGTGGGCCACAAATATACATTAAAAGAGATGATATGACCGGACTTGCGACGGGCGGTAACAAGACGAGAATCCTTGAGTTTATCCTGGGAGACGCGTTAAATCTCGGAGCGGATATAATCGTTACAGGAGCCAATCCTCAGTCAAATTTCTTAAGACAAACTACTGCAGCTACCCGGAAACTCGGCATTGATCTCCTTTTAGTGATCAGCGATAAAAAGCCTCAGGAAATTAACGGCAATCTGTTACTCACAACGATTATGGGAGCCGAGATCCGCTTCGTCGGCGGGCATGAAGATGATTTGGAACCAAAAATGGAGGAAATTGCTCAAGAGTTGAGAGAATTGGGGCATACCCCCTTTATCATTCACAGATTTGGTTCAGTTCCAAAAGGTGCTACTGCATACGTCAACGCGTTCAATGAGTTAGAGAGCCAAATAAAGCAGCGGGGTCTAGAAATCAACAAGGTCCTAGTCTCAAGTGCAGCAGGTACGTATGGTGGTCTGTGTCTAGGCTCGATAGCAGCTAATTCAGATATCGAGGTCATGGGAATAGCTATCAGTGAACGGAAAGATAACTGGGAACAGAACCTTACGGATCTAATCAACGGAACAGCGAATCATCTAGGATTGAATATCGAATTCAGACCAGACGACATCAACGTTAAAATTGATTACATTGGAAACGGATATGCTATTCCTACTGAGGGCATGATTAAGGCGATTAAGCTTGTTGCAAAGACAGAAGGAGTGCTTTTAGATCCTATCTATACAGGTAAAGGCATGGCTGGATTAATTGACTTGATAAAAAAGGAGGTCTTCACTGAGGACGACAAAGTTGTCTTCTGGCATACCGGGGGAGTGCCTTCGCTTTTTCCACCTCAATTCAGACAATTATTTACCTGAAATAATTGTTATATCTAATTTTCTTTCAGGACAACAGGTTTATTTCCACACTCTTTTTCACCTTAATCACTGTCTATCTATAATTGGCTGAGATCAATTTACCTATCCCGCTGCAGCGCGCGAGAACTAGGGAGAGAAGGACGACCCCTCCCCCCCCTCAGAAGTTCCATTAATTAGATGTATCAATACAGAAAAAATAGCACTAGACTTTGATTATCTTTCTCTTTCATACCATAGATTTGGTGGTTGATCGGATCAAGAAAAAAAGGGCCCCTACTCTGATGCTTCACGGGATATCTTGAAGACTACAGGGCGCTTATAATCGGGGCAGCAGGCAGAGTGGGAGTTGGGCGTTTCGAAGTATTCGTAGGATCCTCCCGATTCCAATATTCTCAGATAAGGGTAGATAGAGTTGAGTGCAGCCGGGCAGAGTTTTCCTATATCCTCAGGATAGTTAAACGTCTCACCAATCTTGTGATCCAACGGGCACCACCCTTCCTCAAGAATATCCGTTATCTCTACAGACACTTTTGCCATTGTTCGTAATTCCTTCCGGTTTCAAATAGCCTTCTAGGATATTTATAGCTTGAGCAGGCGTGTGCTTTATTGAGAAAAAATATCCTTATTAAACTTAAAATAAACGACCGTATTGTCCCTCTTTGGAAAAATGAACAAACCACGTGTGACTAGGTTGATTCAAAACTGATTATCAGAAAAATTACCGTTTTTTGGTCTTTTCATTCAATCACAAATATTAATTTATTTACCTAGCACCATGTATCTTAGGTGAATTAACGTTGTCTGTTGCCAAGCCGAAAAAAGTGTCTACTGCCAAACTGAAGAAACAGATACTTGTGCATATCCATGATACGCCTATGAGTTTGATCGAGGTAGCTCAAGTAATGGAGGTGGAGGAAAAGCGTGTTTTTAAGCTCCTCCGGTCTCTTTTCAAAAAAGAAAAGATAAAAATGGTTCGGGATGATGAAGGAATCAGAAAATACATAAAAAACGACATTGTTTGAATCAGATTGCTCTCCCCCCTAGTCTTCGATTGAAGTGATTCCAGAGCGGAAACGATTTCTTTTCGAAGGGACACTTTAATAACAGAAATGAGTACTTAACTGAAAGTTCAACGAAGGCATCACTTTGGGGAAGATCCGGGTCGCAATAGCGGGACTAGGGAGCTGCGCCTCCGCACTAATACAGGGGGTCGAGTATTACCGGCACCAGAAAGAGGGGGAGATCCCAGGCCTCATGCACATCGACTTTGGTGGCTACTTTATCGATGACATAGAGTTCGTTGCCGCTTTTGATGTCAACAGCAAAAAAATTGGTATGGACATCTCGGAGGCCATCTTCGCGGAGCCAAACCTTTGCGCAAAGTTCGTCAAGGTCCCTACGATAGGGAGGAAGGTCCAGCCGGGCCCGGTCTCAGATGGAGTGGCCCCACACATGAGGGAGGCCTTCTTCGTTGAGGACCACGAGCCAGTTGACATTGTAGAGGCTCTCAGGGAATCTGAGGCAGATATGCTCATCAACTATCTTCCGGTAGGTAGCGCCGAGGCCACTCAGTTCTACGCCCGAGCGGCTCTTAAAGCCGGTTGTGCATTCATTAATTGCATTCCCGCGTTCATTGCCTCTGTTCCTGAGTGGGCCAAGAGCTTCATAAATGCCGGCCTCCCCGTCGCAGGGGATGATATTAAGAGCCAGATCGGGGCCACTATTCTCCACAGGGCTATTGCGGAATTATTTTCTGATCGAGGGGTTCACGTAGACTCCACCTACCAGCTCAATATCGGTGGGAACACCGATTTCCTCAATATGACTGTGGAGAATAGGCTTCACACGAAGCGGGTTAGCAAAACCGAGGCTGTTACGAGCATGATACCCTACGAGGTCCCCACTCGTATCGGTCCCAGTGACTTTGTTCCTTTTCTTAAGGATCACAAGATTTGCTACATCAAGGTAGACGGTAAAGGCTTCGGAGATCTTCCCATCACACTCAACCTTAAGCTTGTGGTAAATGATTCACCTAACAGCGGTGGCGTTGTCATTGATGTCGTACGAGCTGTGAAACTTGCCCTCGACAGGGGCATATCCGGTCCTCTTACAAGCATCTCCTCCTACGCCTTCAAGCATCCCCCGTTCCAGATTAGTGACAACGTCGCAAAAAATCTGGTGGAAGACTTTATCCAGGGGAAGATCAAACGTTAACTAGGATGTAACACACTTTCTACCCGTTATAGGATACCCTAGGTTCTACTTTTTCCTCTGCCCGAGTACAACTCTGCGCCAATTAGGTGTTCAGGTTTTTTGATCCTCGTCCTAACTGAGGCATATGGTTTATTCACAGGGCCAAAGACATCAAAGACAACGCCAACCCGCTTACCCTTATAATCAAAAACCGTCTCCCCGATCTTGGCGTTCCGGCTTGATTCGAGGATAAGGTTCCCACTGCTTCGAGAGATGTGACTCACCGTTCCGACCTGACTGCCTTTCTTTATAGATCCTCCTTTACGTGTAACCAATTTTTTAACACTTCATTATCGTTTATCCTGGGGCGAATTGATTTATCTTTTGGATCGGTTTGAGCGTATCCGCGACGCGATCTCAGTTGTGGTGAGTGTTTTCGACTTAGCCTTATTGACAATGACGGATCCTGTCCGATCCCATGGCTTTTTTGTGTAGGCTGAACTAGGTTTCAATTCCGGGTTCAACTCAAGTTCCTCAGCCGCTCTATAGAGCTCACCAATACTGACGCTCCGGATAGCCTGTGCCTTGGGCACTCTTCGGCCTTCCCCTCTAGTATTATTAGACTCGAAATAAGCTGGCCAGAATACTAGTCTGCGTTTTTTCCTCACCGGGGCCTCATCTCATGAGGGATGTTACTACTCCTCTTTTATGACGATTGCATTGAAAACGCCGTGCTGCCCTGGTCTTGAGACTATTTTTGCGAGGCCTTCATCAGTACGCACGATGGCTCCTTTGGTGATAACTCCTCGCCTGTTGTAGTCAATGTTTGCAGGGTTCTCCACGACGTCACGGATCTCAAGTCTCTCGGTTGTCCCTGTTGATGGGTCGGAGACGTTGACAACATTGTCAGAGAATAGCTTCACCTTGAGGAGGCGACTCTTCCCAGACTCCACCCTCCTAATGGTATTTCCCAGTTCAGATTGCAATGGAGCGCTACCCGCGTCCCTAAGCCTCTTGGATCTATAGGCTCTCTTCTTTCCGCCCGTCTTTTTTCGCTTTGTTATCCCACTCTGCCAAGCCATCTATTTTTCCTCAGTGTAAAAAGCTCTGCTCTTTCTTTAGACTTAGACCTAGGGAGGATATAAAAATGTGTGGAATATTCTTGTGTTCTCCTCAGGGGCGTTCTCCACAGTTTTTAGGGGAGCTTATCCATGGGCTCTGCGATGGTGCTCCCGTCGAAAGCCAGATTGAGGGTCTTTCGCCCAGCGCTCTCCCCATTTCCGTTATCCAGTCTGTGGATTTTTATCTGATTGAATATTCTTCTGAGTTGTATTTTCGTATTCATGGGATCCGTGCCAAAACCGAAATAGTCAGCGAAGAACGGGGTTGTTTTGATCACATAGGCTCTGTTCTCGTTTCTCTCTCTGGAGATTAGCCCCATGTCCGCCATCCTCTTAAGGTGAGAGTAGACGTGGTTTCCTCTGTCCGCCACAACCTGACCCTGGAGTACAGGTTGATTATAGGCAACGTAGGACAGGGTCTTAAGGGGACCGATTGAGAGAAGTGGCCTTTTTGTAAATCTCTTCACCGAATGATCAAACCTCTGTTTGAGCCTCATGACGGCTCTGTTTCCTGGCAGGATCATGACCTCTAAAGCACTCCTCCGAGCCTCGTATCGAAGAGAGAGTTCTCGGATTAAACCTGCGATCACCTTATCCGATTTCGTTCTGGCGATTACTTTCATGTTCTTAAGTTCAACCGGACGCCCTGCAGCATAAAGAGCCGCCTCAAGCATCGCCAAGCGTTTATTGTTCTGGATATTGCTGATCATCATTCATCTCTCTGACTTTAATCCGGATGTCGGTCTCTTGTTCGTCCTGAAAGAGATCCACCTTGAGACTCTGGGCCAAAAACAGTAGCATCATGAATATTCGGACCTTCTCTATAGGACTCAAGTTTTCTATGAGTTCCCTGATGCTGAAAGGCCCTCCATCCCTCTCCAAAAGGCTCTCGTAGAGTCCCTCCGATCGTTCCCCCACCTCAAGGAGATACTGTTCCACATCTAGAAAGTCTGGTATCTGAACCGGGAGCACGGGAACCCGTGGGAGAGATGACCTCCTATCCTCCGTGAGCGCACTCTCTAAGGCAGTAATAAGATCTGTGACGCTAGTATTCGTAAACTCGAATCGGAAGGGGAGATTTAGGGCTGGAGGGACATAGATGTCGGGTCTCACAATCTGGGGCTTCCGAGGCTCCTCTAACTTGAGGAGAAGCTCAGCCTTTTTTTGGTAGATTATTACCGAGGAGTTGATAGCTGTCCCGGCGATTCTAAAATCAATGCCGACCTTGTGCATCTCCTCTAAAAGGGTAGTGAGGATATGCACCAGATCTATGCTCCAAGGGCTTGTCTTCCCCAGCTTTTTGACCTTAAAGAGTATCTCCCAGGGATCTTGGAGGTAGTATGGCTTCTTCTTCGGCACTTTACACCGGTACCTCCACCTTCATCGGTAGCGATACTACTCGGCTCCGCCCATTCTGCGCGAAGACCCCGTAGATCTTATTGGCGTTGTGGACCATCACATCTTTGAGGCTTACCATAAGGAATTGGGACTCCATTGCGTTCTCCTTTAGGACATCAGCTAGTCTTGCTGTGTTCAAGTCGTCAAGATGAGCGTCGATTTCATCAAAAAGGTAGAAAGGAGCCTTCAGGAATCTCTGGATAGCGAGGAGGTATGCTATTGCGGCCACCGATCTTTCTCCACCACTCGCCCCCGCAGCGAGTCTCATAGGCTTCCCAGGAAACTGGACGTAAAGGTCAACACCCTCAGAAAATGGGCTTTCTGGGTTCTGGAGCTCAAGGCGTCCGTCTCCTCCACCTGTTAGCTTCTCGAAAAGAACTGAGAAGTTTTCGCAGATATCGTTGTATGCCGCCATGAATTGCTCAGTCTTTTCCCTTTCCACCTTTTCAACGAATCTCAAGATAGAGCCTTTCTCTTCCTCGAGCTCGTTGATCCTGACGCTGAGCATTTTGTAATTGTATGCGTCCTCTTCATAGGCTTGGATCGCGAGTTGATTCACCATTCCAATTTCACGTTTCTCTTGCTCAATCCTTCGGAGAGTCCTCTCCACCAGGGCGAGATTCATCCCGTTAGTTTGGAGCCTAACTTCAAAGCCAAGCCGTGACAGATCTTCGAAGCGCTGTCCGCTTTGGAGTCTGAGCCTCTCAAGCTCCACCTCGAAGGACCCTGTCCTTCTCTCGATATTCACCCTCCTCTGGTCGAGCCTCTCAATGTTTCGTTCGATTCCAGAAACGGCTCTCCTGTGCTGCTCAAGAATCTTCCCCGTTTCTTCCACATCGGAGGTTATGCCGTTTAGAACCTCCTGGAGCTCCTCGATCTCAGTTCTTCCCTCAGAGATTCTCGTAGAGCCCCCTTTCATATGTTCTTCAATGACCTTGATTTCTCCTTTCATGCCATTGATCTGGTCCTGGATTTCTGTGGTCTTTAGGTCGAGAAATCCGTCAATATGGTTTTTCTGAATTGAGATCTGGGTTTGAAGCAAGGACCTCTTTTTCCCGAGTTCAGTGGTATCCCTTACCAAGATGTCATAAGACCTCTCAAGCTGGATAACCTCGGAGGGATTACCCAGACCCCGGAGTTGAATGATCTCTTTTTTTGCTCTGTCTATTTCATGTACAGTTCTGGCCTTCCGCTTTTCAAGGACGGTAACAAGGCCTAGCTCCTTTGCTTTTCCCTCGACAAGCTTGGTAATATTCCCATTAATGGTGACGACGTTTCGCTTGTATCTCTCGATCGTCTCTAGAGTTTCCCTAACCTGCAAATCGATGCCATCGATGACGTTGTTAAAGTGATTAATATATTCAGTGAACTCCCTGAGGCTTCCACCAGACTTTTTTAGATCAGTCATTTTTGATGAAAGGCTTTTCCTTAATGCCTTGATCGTTGTGGAGAGATCATGAACGGACTCTTCGCTGGGGATAAGTTTGGTAAAATCGGGGGAACGCCTCCAGTGCCCTCCTAGGAGTCCTCCCTTAGGTTCAAAAAGGTCTCCGGTCAAAGTTACCACCCGATATCCTTTATTTGCTAAGGAGATTGCCGATTTCCTATCCTTAGCAACATAGGTGTCTCCCCAAACAAGGTAGACTGCTGTTCTATACTCTTCGGTGAATCTTATGAGCTCAGGCAAATATCCCTCAACACCTAATTCATGGATATTTTGAAGTGGTTCTGGTATTCTAATATTTTTCAGAGGTATGAACCGGGTCATCCCCAGTTTGTTTTTCTTGAGACTTTCAATGCATCGGAACGCAATATCAACGTCAGCAACAACCAGTGCAGTGCTCCAGCCGCTTGCTGCCGTGTTCGCCGCTTTCTGATATTTTAGGTCGATCTTCACTAAAGACCTTAGCTGCCCGTGATATCCTTTGAGAGCTCCGGCTTTAGACATCTTGATGATTCGTGCCTGGGCTTTCTCCTCAGTGACTAGGTTCTTCCAAAGATCCCTCTTAGCTGCGAACTGGGTTATTGTGTTCTCAGCTTCCTTGGCAAGCTTGTTAGCTCCCAGAATGGTGTCTCGAATTCCTTTCTGTCTCCCTACCTGACCCTCAATATTCTCGAGCATCTCCTCGAGCTTTTTAGCTTCATCGTTCTTGAGGTCTTCGTACTCCCTAATCTTTTCGCCTAAATTTGATGTTGAGATGAGAGTATCACTCTTCTTCCTCTCTAAGTTTTCGATTTTACCCTCAAGCGTAGCAAAGTTAACGTTCTGTTTATTGATCTCGATCTCGAGACCACTTAGGCTCTCTTGCATCGGTACAAGATCCTCTGTCAGCTGCTCTATTCTCCCGAGATTATACTCCGCAAGCTCCTTTTGAGTTTCGATCTCAGCGGCCTGGCTCTTGAGGTCCTCCTCTCTCTTTGAGATCCTGAGCTCAATCCGTTTAAACTTCCGTTTCAGCTCGCTGAGAATCTTTTGCTTTTCTCTCTTTTCTACTTTCGATCTATTGATCTCCTTGAGTTTCGCCTCTATGTTCTTGTGGGTGGAGAGCTTTTTAGATTCTAGTTCCTTCAGACGGTTCTCGAGGCCTTTTCTAATCGCCTTTTTCTCCACAAGTTCCGACTTCATAATTGGGAGCCTTGTGTTGCTTTTCTCGGACGCCTCGTTTGTGAAATCCTCAAGACGAGCCCTCGCTTCATCCCGCTTGGCTAATAGCTTCTCTCTCTCCCCCACGATCCGTTCGATCTCTGTATGGTTCTCGGTGATTTTCCGCTTCGTGTCCCCAATGTTGGTCTCGATCTTAGTGATCTGCTCTGAAAGTAAGTACCCCTCAAGACGCTTCTTCTCCCTCTCCAAGAGGCGGGACCTGATCGCATCGTTCCTCTCGCGCTCCAGCCCTATCACTCTACGGCGAACTTCATCCCCCTTGGCGGAGGCAACTTCGATCTTCCTCTCGGCGTCATTGAGCCTAACTTGAGCCTCGGCCTTTTTCTCATCATATTCTGTGATCCCAACGAGGTCCTCGAGGGCATTCATCCTTTCCAATGGTGTCAGGTCGCTAAGGCGGGTCGCGAATCCCTGGAGAACCATGTTATATCCCCCGGGGCTGATTCCCGCCATCATGAGGATGTCTAGGAGAGCCCGCCTCGACGTCTGCTTCCCATTGAGGAAATATTTACTCTTACCCTCCCTGTCAACTCTTCTCCCTACGCTCACCGTCTTCCTATCTACTGGAAGGGCCCTATCAGTATTATTGAAGTAAATAGTCACTTGAGCGTAATGGGGCTTTGCGCTGTCATCCCCTGCTCCGTCAAAAATCAAACCTGAAAGAACGGGGACCCTCATACGTTTAGATCCCAGCTCCCCAAATACGAATTGGACCGCATCAATGATATTGCTTTTCCCGCTGCCATTTGGCCCCGTGATAACATTGAATCCCTGCTGGAAGCTGAGCTTCAAGCTTCCACCGAATGACTTGAAATTCCTAAACACAATCCGGTTAATATACACCATTTTTACCCCTCAGACCAGGTTTTTTCTCAATCTAACGCATGTTTATATCTTAAACTAATTCTAGTGGAGACTACCCTGTGTGTATTGCATTATTTCTTTAATCAATTCAAAACCGATGTTCGCTAAATGGGGTATCCTATACGGTATTATTAAGTATTACAACGAGATTATGCTCATCATCCCCTTTGATAACCAGATCTGAAGTTTTTTGATGTTAACAAACAGCTTGAACGCCTAAATTATATACCTTTGAACACCAAATTACAAAACCAGATGAGAACCGAAAGAGTTTCGAAATCCTTAGAATCTGAGGGGTTAGATGCTTACATAGTTACGCGAGAACCAAACATATTTTACCTCACTGGCTCAAACAGTGGCGGGATTCTCATTATAGCCCCTGATACCCACCCCATCCTCCTTACCCCCCGCCTTAACCTATACTTAGCCCAAGATAGCGCCTTAGGCTGCTGTATAGAATCATATGAGAGGAAAGAAAAAGAGGTCAAGATCGTGGAGAAACTGAACCAGATTAAAACGGAAAAGATTGGCTTCGATGAACTCTCCCTTATAGAATATCAAATGATTAAAAAAAAGCTTGGAAGTGTGGTGCTAAAAGAGAATCAGGATCTCATATGGGCAATGAGGAAGGTGAAGGACTTGTCAGAGCAAAAGTTCATGAAGCGTGCTGGGGCGCTTTCAGATTTGGGTATGGAGGCGATCCAAGAGTTCCTCACTGAAGGGGTGAGGGAGCATGAAGTTGCCGCCTCTGCTGCTTCTGCGATAAGGATGGAAGGTGCAAATGATATTTCATTTCCATTCATCGTAGCTTCAGGGCCTCGATCAGCATACCCACACGCAGGTGTCTCCGGGAGGAAGATAAAGAGAGGAGATTTCGTCACTATCGACATGGGGGCCACATACAAGAAATATTGCTCCGATATCACCCGGACCTTCATCATAGGTTCCCCCTCAGAGAAGCAAAGGACCATCTACGAGAACGTCCTTGAGGCCAATACAGCGGCGTTCCCGGAGATCAAGGAAGGTGCTAGAGGGATCGATGTAGACCGAATCGCTAGAGACATCATCACAACGGCTGGACATGGGGAGGACTTTTTTCATAGTCTTGGCCACGGGGTGGGCCTAGAGGTCCATGAACCCCCCTCTCTCAGCAAAAGTAGTGGGGACACTTTGACGATAGGGAACGTTGTCTCTAATGAACCTGGGATCTATATGAATGGCTTTGGAGGTGTGAGGATCGAAGACACGGTTCTGGTGACATCCTCAGGTCCCGAGAGGCTCACAAATTTCGATTCCGATCTGGACGCGATGCGTGTCTGAGCCACTATTTTCCGTATCGTCTATGTCTGTTCTGATAGCTTCTAATAGCCCTAGCCAGATCTATCTCCCTAAAGTCAGGCCAGTAGACGTCTACGATGAAGAGCTCACTATAGGCCGCCTGCCAGATCAAAAAGTTACTGAGGCGGGCTTCCCCCGAGGTCCGGATAATAAGATCCGGGTTAGGCTGTGGAAGATGAGCAGTATAGAGGTGATTCTCGATGAGTACCTCATCTATGCTCTCTGGATTGACCTCCCCTTTCTCCACTAGAGTTGCGATCTCCCTAGTCGCATCGACAATCTCAGCTCTACCCCCATAAGCAAGGGCAAAGTTGATGTAGAATTGGTCATATTCCTTGGTTGCTTGCTCCACCTCTTCGATTATTGATCTTATTTTCTCGGGAAGGAGATTGATCCTGCCGATGGCCCGGATGTTCACCCTGTTTTTATGGATGGCCTCAGAGGAGATGAGTTCTTTGAGGTTCTCCTCGTAGATCTTCATAAGCTCGTCAACCTCCGCTTTGGACCTATTGAAGTTCTCGGTGGACAAGGCGTAAAGGGTTACGGTGTTGATGCCGATGTCGAGGCACCACTCCATGAACTTTCGTACTTTCTCAGCCCCCTCTCGGTGGCCCTTCCATTGGAGGAGTGATCTTTTCGATGCCCACCGCCTGTTTCCATCTAGAATGATGCCTATATGTTCAGGTATCCGCTCCTTATCGATTTGACTGAGGATCCATTGACGGTACATCCTATAAACGCCGATGGCAGAAAGGAAGCCTTGGAGCATAAATTATCAATCCCTCCTCATATGCCCACTTGATAAAACCATGGCGGTCAGTATTCAGGTATCACTGAAATAGAGCTTTCGGTCTGATCCGTAGATCAGGAATACCGAGATTATAGTCGACAAAACTCCAGCTAAAGCATAAAGGACTAAGGGAGAGAAGGGAGCAATGGTCTTATCAGGATCTATGAGGACTCTTGCTGACTCAAGGGCGATAAACCTGCTCCAAAAGGTGACAATTATCCCGACGACGTTTTGCCAGATTTTTGGGTCCTTCTTGATGTAGTTAGCGGCGATGCCCCCTATGAGGGCGGCCATGATCCCGATGACTATAAGATCGACAGCAACAAGCATAAAACGGCCTAAGATACTGGGTGACTGTTGAATCCACCATGCAAAGTCTTCCCACCAGAGAGGAGCGGGGCTAGGGAGATATTTCCATGCATTACTTATCCCCTTTATGCCTCCCACGAGGATGAGGATGAACCCGAAGCTCGAGGAGGCAGCTGTGATCTGGCGGTCAGGAGTAGGGAGCCGCATTTTCACAATGTTGAGTTTTTCTTCCCAGCCAAATCCTTTGATGAGCAGAACCAGGCCTATCACGAAAGTGAGTATCATGCCGGCGTTCTGGAGCTGATTGAAGATCTGGAGGACCCCAACCACAATGAGCATCACACCGGGTACTCCGAGGCTTATTTTAGAGTAATATGGATCTGTCACCATCTGTTTTAGATAGCGGAAAATTACTGCCCAGGTTTCCTCGAGGCGTTCGCTGTGCTTAACTACGATATGTTGGATCGAGTTTATCGGGATCCTGGACTGTATCAGGGGGATAACCGCCTCGTCTGAGTAACCGTCGGTTACTAGGATTATGCCGGTTGCCATGAATTCCTTCAGAATGCTCTCCAACTCCATCACTATTTTACGGTCGGCATTGATGCCTCCTAGAGCCGATCCGGATATTGTGGCGATCTGATAGTGTTCTTTTGGATACTTTTCTAGTAGGTTGTCGTAGATTCTCACGGCTCCGAACATGGCGTTGGCGTCTGCCTCTTCAGGGTCTGCTAAAGCTAGGATGCCGGCTGCCTCTAGGTTCTGAGCTCTTGACAAAATGGGGGTTTTTACGTTAGCCTTTTTTCCGATGTCGTCATCAATATCAATGCAGAGGATTAAGGTCCTCTCATGGTTGTTATTGGACTCCGACACTTTTTTTCCCAGTCCAAATTAGGTGGAGGGGCTATTTAGGTTCTTATATTATTAGATTCAATGATTCCTTGAGGCCCTTGTACCGGTTCCGGATGGTGACCTCGGTGACCCCAGCGGCGTCGGCGATCATCTTCTGAGTCCTTTTTTCGTCGTTCCTGACGCAGGCGATATAGAGGGCAGCAGCTGCTAGACCCATGGGGTCTTTCCCCGCGGTTGTCTTGAGCCTCTCAGCCTCCCGGAGTATTTTTACTGCGTCCTGTTGGGTCAATTCCCCGACGTTCACCTTGGCGGCGATTTTTGGGACCCTGAGTTGGGCCATAGGGATAGGCATCCTGATTTTGAGTTCTCTTAGGAGGAGGCGGTAGCATCGAGCAATGTCTTTCTTTTCGATAGGGCTGTGGGTTGAAAGCTCTCGGAGGGTCCGGGGGGTCTGGCTCGTCCTGCAGGCGGCGTATAGAGAGGCTGCCGCGATAGCGGAGATGGATCGACCCCTGACGAGGCCTTTGTCGAGAGCCTTTCGGTAGATTACTGCCGCCTTCTCCTTGATGGAGGGAGGTATATGGAGTTTGTCGGTGAGCCTGTCTAGCTCTGCCATGGCCTGGGCAAGGTTCCTGTCCACTGAGCTGTGGACTCTTGACCTAATCTGCCATTTCCTGAGCCTAAGCATCTGGAGCTTCGTCTTCAGCGGGATCTTTCGTCCGAAGGCGTCTCGGCCGACCCTACCGATCATGGTGGTGAGTCCTTTATCATGAACTGCGAAGGAGAGGGGTACGCCCACCCGACTCCTCGACTCTTTTTCCGTTTGGGTGAAGGCCCTCCACTCAGGGCCTTTGTTAATCACAGAGTCGGTGATGACAAGGCCACAGGCACCACAGATGATCTCTCCTGATCCACCATCATGAATAATATTGCCACCTCCACATTCGGAGCAGGCCAGCTCGCTTGTGAGTTGTGCTCTTCTTCTAGACATATAGATATCTCTCGCGTGTTAAATTATGTACTTCCATCTCAGATCCTTGTCCCTAAGGCTCAAAATGACTGGTCACTTGGAGTATTAGCCTTCCTTCCATTTATCATATTTAAGTTTATGGGTATAGTCTTGTAGTGTCCAATCTAAAAGGCCGATGATATGTAACCATGAATGAGTGAAAGACTAATGCCTTAAGTTCCGTATCTATAAATAAGCGTGTTGTGTTCTCCGGTTCCTTTAGGGGAGGAAAATATAAAAATCGTCTCTTAGGGATTATTAACTGGGTTTTGATGGAGGTTCTTCCTAGGTTAATCCAAGGATCATTCTATGGTTTAGTGGAGGATCTTAAGATGGACCCTGCGGTGCGGGCTCTGGGGCTGTTTGGGAGCTGGGTCCGGGGGGAAGGCAATATTTCAAGTGATTTTGACATTCTTGTTGTTGATGGGTCAGGTTTAGATTATGAGTATGGTAAGGTGGAGGTTAGAGGGGGATGGTTAGTGGATCTCCAGCATATACCCTTGGGATGGTTAAGAGAGCCTGTGAGTCCCCAGCTGGATTATAGGTTTCACGAGATGGTAGTTTTATACGATCCCGTGGAGGTATTGGGTGAAGCAAGGGAATTTGTTGAGAGAGTCTTTATGAGTCCAAGGCGTGTGGAGGCGAGAACGGATGGGCTGCTTGCGACCTCTGAGATGTACCTAAGTAGGGCATCATCGGCGTTGAGCAGAGGGGACTCGGAGACAACGTTCGCTTATGTAGGTGCGGGGTTGACATCCGCTGCAGTTGTGTTGATAGATATTGCAGGGGTTCCTGTGACTAGGAGCCAGTTTGTATGGAGTCTGAGGAGAGCGTGCGTCAGGTTAGATATGGAGGATGTCTACAGGAGTTACCTAATCTTGAGCAGGGTTTCCAAGGTCAGCCGTCAAGAGGCCGAGGAGATCATTAAGGGGTTTAAGACAGCATGGGATGGGGTGAGGGGGTTTATCTTGGATCATGGATGTGTGATGGATGGGCTCCACGGGAAGGTGAAACGAGACGTGGAGTATTTAATTAACCTTCCAACATTGGGGGGAATTCTTACTCGTGTTAGAGGGATGATTGCAATGGAGAACAATATGGAGGCGGTAATATATCTAAGGGGATGGATGTTGCCTCTTCTAGAGGGGTTTGCATGGGCTATTTTGGCGGTGGATGGAGAGAAGTATGATTATACATCGTTACTCAGGGTAGTGGGTGGGGGAGATGAGGTAGTGCGAGAGGGGGCGTTAGATGTGCTTGGCCTTTCCGGAGTGACAGAACGATCTGCTGCGGAAATGTTAGTTGGGGCGAGGGAGTTGGTGGGGGACTTGAGGCTGGATCGGCGGAGGTTGGTGGAGTTCTTCATAGGTTAAGGGGTGACGGGTTAGACTTATATGGGGTTCTTGTTGGTAACGATCCGGTGTAGCCCGGTCGTCTAGCGGTCAAGGATGGGGGCCTCTGGAGCCCCAGACGGGAGTTCGAATCTCTCCCGGGCTACCAGTAAATTCTCCCGGTCAACTAAACCTCACATACGCTTCCTGAACTGCTTCACTTTATCAAAGTCACATACATATTGAAAACCAAGTTCAATGAGTTTCATGGCTGCCTTAGCAGTTGAGGCGGCTTTACGTACAGACTGACCGTTATCCTCATCGAAGAGGGCTTCCTCAATCTGAACATATTTTAGACGATTCTTCAAACCCTGATGTCAAAGGAATCTTTGTACAAAAAGCAAGTCTTGTGTTTTAATGGGACTCCTTGTACTTTCTCAGCACTAGACTGGCAACTGAAGAGTCCTGGATCGCGATGCCGACACTCTTAAACACCGTCAGAGAGTCACTATTGGTTCGCCCCTCCTTTTCCCCGTTCACGACCGCCCCCAGCTCAGCGTGGATATGATCAGCGGTTATGGCCCCCTCAGAAATAGGGATGAGAAGGTCCCCCGCCTCGTCCATTATAGCCTCCATACTATCCACCACTACCTTACCTTCCACGATGGTAGCCGTGTCCAGCTCTCGGCTGTCAGGGTAAAAGCTCCCAAACGCACCCACATGGACCCGGTCCTCTAGCCAGGCCCTTTGGATTACAGGTTCTTTGGATGTGGTAGCAGTGAGAACTATATCAGCGCCCTTTACTGCCTCTTTGCTACTCCCAGCCTTGATGATATCTACTCCTAGTCTTGACACCATCTCATTAACGAACCTGTCCATGCCCTCCTTGAATATATCAAAAATCCTGATCTGATCCAGATTGAACGTCTCAGCCATAGCCCAGGCCTGAGTCATCCCTTGGGCCCCACATCCGATAACCGCTGCGACCCTACTATCCCTTGGTGCCAGATATCTGGCGGCCACACCGGATACCGCCCCGGTCCTAATGGAGGTAAGATAGGTGCCATCGAGAATTGCGCTGATTCGCCCAGTCTCGGGATCGTTAACGACGATAGAAGCCATTGTTGTGGGCAGCCCCTTTCGGGGGTTTTCAGGGTATATGGAGATTATCTTTGTAGCGAGGGCCCCTGTCTCCTCAAGATATGATGGCATCAGGGAGACGCTCCCATTGTATTTGTCCAGCATCATCGTGGATCTAGAGGGCATTATGGCTGAGCCCCTAGCATATTCTCCGAAAGCCTTCTCGACAGCCTCGATGGCTTCCCTCATGGTCAGTATCTCTGCAATCTCTTCTTCACATAAGTACAACATCGTCGTCGGAGATGAAAAGGGATCAGTTTGGATAAAAAATATGGGTATCCAAAGGCATGAAAAACTGTAATCCTGTCATGAAGACCGAATAGTAGCCCCTCTTTTGCTTGGGAGAAAAAAGCCATAATCTAGTCCTTGTTCAATCTCAGAGCCGGTGTTTGCCTACTTCCGCGCGCGAGAAGCAATCTGTTGTTATGACGCTTCAGAAAATTGCGTGACCGGGAGAAAGTGACAACACTGACGTTTATGCTAGTAGCGCGCGTTAATAATATCTACATATCGGCTGACCAAAAAATATAGACGCGCGCGAACTAAACCCTAGGACTAAATCAAGTTATTCAATTAAACAAGATAAAGGTTCAAATGTTACCATAAGAAACCACTTCTCAGAAAGGAATGAGGTAGTGAAATGACTGAACTCATAAATTTGAATAAACTGGGCGTTGCCAAGGGAACAGTAGTAGAACAGGCAGTGGAGGGAAACTTTAAGGGTGAAACAGCAGAGGTGGGTCTTTACTTTGCGATGGCTCGTCAAGCTCAAAGGGAAGGATTCCCTGAGATAGCAGAGGTTCTCAAATCAATTGCATTGGATGAAGCATGGCATGGCGCAAGATACGCGGAGCTCGCAGGAAAAATATCTGAGAGCACTAAGGAAAATCTTGAAAAAATGCTGAAAGGCGAAATTGGAGCAAACATTGGGAAAAGACAGGCGGCAGTCCAAGCTAAAAAGGCAGGGATCGATGAGGCGCATGATGTTTTTGATGAAACTTCAAAAGATGAAGCGCGACACGCTGAAGCCCTCAGGGGCCTGTTGGCAAGATATTTCTAGTCTTAGAGATAACATAACCTTCGACCCTTTTTTTAAATAATTTCTCTAGTCGTACCTGCGATTTTTCATGCTACGCTGGGTTATAACACTCAGAGCAAAACCCATTTTAAGCTCATCTCCGCTCGCCTTACTGGAATACTGAAGGGAAAACCATGGAAAATCCCCTAGCCAAGCTGAGAGAAGAGTGTCAAGGACTTATTGAAAAGGCTATAATAGAAGTGTACCCTGGGACAAAGCTCCCAAAAGCAAAGTATTCCCCTCCACCCGACCTCGAGATGGGGGAGCTATCATCACCAGTGTGCTTTCAGCTCGCTAGGACACTCAAGCTGAGCCCCCAGGAGATAGCCCAGGGTATTGTAGAGAAGATCGACGCCTCTCTTTCGGGCCTTATTGAATCAGCGGAAGCCGTCGGGGGTTACCTCAACTTCAAGGTGGATGTGGGGAGATTTGCTGGGCTCGTCCTAGGAACTATAGTTGAGGGAGATGAAGAGTATGGCTTCGTTAAAACCCAGGAACCCATTAGGGTAATGGTGGAGCATACCAGTGCTAATCCTAACGCTCCACTTCACATCGGGAACGCCCGGAACAGCATCCTTGGTGACTGCATCGCCGAGATCCTTAGGCGCCAGGGCCATGAGGTCCTTGCCCACTTTCTCGTCAACGATATGGGACGCCAAGTAGCCATGACCACGTACGGGTGGAAACTTATGGGGAAGCCAGAGCCGGAGGGGAGAGCCGAACTATGGGTGGGTACCATCTACGCCAGCGTCAATGTCATCAACGAGACGATTAGACTCAGTGGAAAAATCGATGAAGCAGAGCGGAGGGGTTTGGTACATGAGCTCGCCAAGCTCCAGAGGGAGCAAGAAGAATACCGGAAAGCCGCAGAAGAGCTCCGAAAGAGATATCCAAAAGTCTATGATACCCTTGCCGAGAAACTCCCTAAAATTAATGACACTAACGCCGAGATCGTGGCCCTTAACACTGCATATGAAAACAACGAGCCAACGACCACCAAGGACGTCAGGAAAGTGGTGGGCTACTGTCTCAAAGGCTTTGAGACTAGCCTCGGCGAGATAGGGATCGGCTTCGACTCATTCGATTTCGAGAGCGACCTCGTCTGGAAGAAAGCAGCAGACGAAGTCCTCGATGAGCTCAAGGGCACCCCTTATGCCTTCATGGATGAAGGGGCCCTCATTTTCGACTGCGACAGGATCGCCAATGACCTATGCCTCAAGGAGCGCTGGGGGCTAAACTCGGAGCACGAGATCCCCCGCCTCGTCCTGATTAGGAGTGACGGCACCACCCTCTACACCCTAAGGGACATGGCATACCACATCTGGAAGTTCAACTTGGTGGACAGAGACATCAACGTCATTGGCTCAGAGCAGAGGCTTGCACAGCTCCAGCTTAGGATTGCCCTGGCCGCAATGGGCAGGCTCAAGATGGGGGACAACCTCCGCCATTACGCCTACGAGCTTGTCAACCTCCCAGGGATCAAGATGAGCGGACGCCTCGGCAGGTACGTTGTCCTCAGCAAGATTGTGGAGAAGGCCGAGAAACTAGCCTACGAGGTTGTTGACGTCCGTTCACCCCATCTTTCGGTAGAACATAAGGAGGAGATCGCCAGAATAGTGGGGCATGGAGCCATCAAGTACACACTCCTCAGCATTGATCCCATGAAGACAGTTACATTTGACTGGGAGAAGGCCCTCAACTTCGAAACCAACAGCGCTCCCTACATCCAATACAGCCACGCCCGCGCGTGCAACATACTGAAAAAGGCAGGGGACTGGCCTAAGCCCGACTACAAGAGCCTCTACGCACGCCAGGAGAAAGAGCTAACCCTAGCTCTTGCCCGGTTCCCTGAGGTCTTCATAGACGCCGCTAACGAGCTAAAGCCCATGAATATCACTGCGTACGTCAACGATCTCTCTGATAAATTCAACAGCTTCTACGCCGCGCACCCTGTCCTCAAGGCTGAGAACCCAGGGCTTGTCGGCGCAAGGCTCATGCTGGTGGAGGCGACCCGAATCACAATCAGGAACTCTCTCCAGACTCTAGGCATAGCTCCCCCGGAGAGGATGTAACCAAGCACGTTCATTGCTCACCCTTTTGTTTATATTCAGGGATCAGCGGGTATTATTACGGGATAAAGGTTGAATCTCATAAAGCTACGCCTATCTATGCTTGGAACCCTTGCACTCATTATAGGGGTTTCTACTATCGGAATGGCTACCCTTCTCGCTTACTCAGGGGGGCTGAACGTTTATTCACTCGCCACCATGGTTATTTTGTTCAACGCGGCCCAGTGGTTATTGGCCCCCTATCTTGTCAACGCCCTCTATAGGGTGCGCAAGCTCGATCCCATTGAAAATCCCTGGCTCCACAGCACATTTGAGGATCTATCAACACGTTCCGGAATCAAGACGCCAAAGCTGATGATCTCCAAGATGCGCATCCCCAACGCCTTCGCGTACGGGTCCCCCCTCACCGGGAACCACGTTGCAATTACGGAGGGGCTTCTTACGAGCCTTGAAGGAGAGGAGGTGGAGGCTGTCCTAGCCCATGAGCTGGGCCACATTAAGCACCGAGATGTCCAGGTTACCATGCTCATTAGCGTCCTCCCAAGCCTGTTCTACATCATCTCCCGGTCCACTATGTTCGCTCGATACGGCAAGAGGGATCAAAAGAATGGCGGGGGGCTTGCCTTGGTAGGGGGACTCAGCATGCTCCTATACCTTGGGCTCATGCTATTCAACCTTAGATTCAGCAGACTCCGGGAGTATTATGCTGACCAGCACGCGGCAGGCATCGTGAGCGACGGCGCCCGGAAGCTCACTGAGGGCCTGGCCAAAATCACGACATCCACGGCCCGTCACAGGATATTTACACCTAGGACCAGAGGGTCCAGCAGCTTTAAGACCCTCTTCATCTCCGACCCCGACAGGGCCGTAAAGGACGTTGCAGAACTGAACAGTGCCAGCATCGGGAGAAGCGATGAGGAGCTCGTTGCCAACATCGCCTCCCGGAAGATAACTGGCATAGCCCGGTTCGCAGAGCTCTTTTCCACTCATCCAAATATAGTAAAGCGGATCCGGGCCCTTACAAACTGACAGGCCCTAGAAGATCACCCAATGCCTCAAAGTCGGCGTGAAGATCATTCTTTAGAGTACGATTGTATAGTATGGCCGCCGGATGATAGAGGGGAAAGACCACACCCTTCCCCCAAACAAAATCCAAAAGATGAGGCTTCCCATGCACCTCACCAATGGTAGCATTACCAAATCCAAAATGGTTGAAGACATGATACAGCGCCGAGTTCCCCATTGGAGCAATAACCTGCGGAGTAAGGATAGCTAGCTGATCGTAGAGATAGTTGGTGCAAGCCGCTACTTCGTCTAATCGGGGCCTACGGTTACCAGGTGGTCTGCACTTGACGACGTTTGTGATGTAGACCTGGGACCTAGCGAGGCCGGCGTTCTCCATGGCTTCGTCGAGAATCTTTCCCGCGGACCCTATGAAAGGCCTCCCCGATTCGTCCTCCTTTCGCCCGGGAGCCTCCCCAATCAGGACCACCGACGAACACAGACTACCCTCCCCCGGGACGACGTTTAAACGGCCCTTGTGGAGACAGCAACGCTCGCAAGTTCGGGCGGCGTCTGTGATATAACTCATTCGGGTTTCCCTTAGTAGAGTGTTCAAAGGAACCGGTGGAAAAGAGGGGCAGCGTGTTTAAATATTTACGGGCAATGAGGCTCAGAATGTTGCTTAATAGACTCGTAATATTTGATAGTTATAACAAGATAAAAAAACCGGGTCAATAGTTCCAAGTATTTTTTCAGTGAACCTGTAAAGATCATCGAGTTCGGAGCCTAAGATTCAAGAGGGATAAAACTAGAGTAAGGACAAAATCTAATGTCCTCGACTTTATACTACGTTTTACTGTGAAGCATGAGACACGTTCGATTAAAATCACTGAGAACTGGAGAGGTCAATTGAAAACCTTACGGGTTCTTGAGCTTAATGACCTTGGTCCCCTATATGAGATGAGCAGGACGGGAATGGAGTTGATGCCGAACACATGGGGTCGAAGAGAATAATGCCTTGGAATGCATCTTGATTCTCCACGCCTTCGTCTACCTTGAGTTGTACAAAAAAAGATTGATGGTTTATTGAGAGAATTTATATAGAACGGTACACGGTTCTGTAGCGAAAATATTGGTCAATGGAATTCGCGTCATCAAGGACCCCGAAATAGCTAAACTCTTCGCTGATGAGACCCGCCGCCACATACTCCATACACTAAGGCACCATGAGAGGTCCGCGACGGATCTCGCCAAGTCTCTCAAGAAGAACCACTCTAGCATCATCCACCATCTCAACCTTCTTAAAGAGGCTGGACTTGTTAAGAAGACCCGCACCGTTCAGGTGAGGAATATGGTTCAATCATACTACAAGAGCATCGGAGATAGATTCATAGTGTCATACAGCCTCAGCGAGACCCTGGCGGAAGACGACAACTATATGGTATGGCAGGAGGAGGTCCAGCAGAGGATTACTGACGGCCTGAGGTCCTTCGGATTGGAGTTCAAAGCGGAGAAACGAGAAAAGGTAGAGGAACTCATTACTCTAATCAAAGAACTAAGGAAGAGGGCTTTTGAGGAGACCGTAGATAAACAAGGAAATCCGAATGAGCTTGGGAGATTTATCTATCGCAGTCTCGTAAAGCTCGTAACCAATCTGAAGTTGGCCCAAGACCAAAATTACATTAGTGCGCTTAATGAGCTGAACTCAGTCCTGACATTCCAGGAGTGACATAAAATATGGCACGGCGTGGCAGTGGAGGAGGCGGCGGTAGAGGAGGAGGTAGGAGATCAATTGATAGAATTCCGACCAGTACAAGGACCCAAAGGGAGACACTGAAACGCCTCTTGGGTTATATCGCTGTTTCATGGATGCTCAGAGTGGTTTTTGTTCTCATAGTCATAACTACGGTCTTCGATATCCTCTCCCCTGCAATAATTGGCTCCATAATTGACATGGTGAGAGCACTCAGTACTGGAGAAATAGTTGCATTCAAAAGGGGGGTTGGCGGATTTCCTTCAAGAATATTACTCCCCATTGCTTCGTGGTATAGCGCCGCTTCCGGTTCAAATCCTTCTTTTGGAGCCCTCCTCGTATTCAGCCTATCCCTGATCGTTATTGCAATAATAACGGGCCTCTTTACGTTCCTGCAAAGGTATACCACCACGATAGTGGCCCAGGAGGCTACCTACAAAATTCGAGAAGATATGTACAACAGCCTCCTGAAGCAAAGCTTCAGCTTCTACGATCAGCAAAGGACAGGTCAGCTCATGGCGAGGGCCACCGGAGATATCAACATGATGGGACGCTTTTACCAAATGGGGGTTCGCATGGTCTTATCCTCGGTTCTCCTCCTAGTGCTTGTGCTATACGCCCTGATCTCGATCAACCCAACCCTTACCCTTTTATCTCTGAGTGTTGTCCCGTTCGTCTTCCTCTCCACCGCGTACTTTTCAAGAAATGTCCGCCCCTTATGGAATCTGTTTAGGGAACAGTACGGGGTTATTACCTCGGTCCTCCAAGAAAATTTGGCCGGGACCAGGGTAGTGAGAGGATTCAGCAGGGAAGAGTTCGAGGAGAAAAAGTTTTCCGTTGAGCTCATGGAGTACTTCGACCTTAATATGGATTTGGCCTGGTTCCGCGCGCGCTTTGGGCCCCTTGCATCGTTCATCTCTAGCCTAGGCTTCGTCCTCATTATCTGGTACGGCGGAGGGCAGGTCATATCAGGCATCATCACCGTTGGAAGCGTTGTGGCGTTCTACTTCTACCTTGCAAAACTCATGGGGCCTGTCAGGAGAATTGGATTCATGACATCCATGGTAGTCCGGGCTATCGCCGCGGGAAACAGAGTCTTCGACATCATTGATGCTGAGGTGGAGGTACATGATAGGAAGGACGCCGTCGACGTTCAAGAGATTGAAGGCTGCATAACATTCAAGGACGTTTGGTTCAGCTACGATGGAACCAATATGGTCTTAAAGAACATCAACCTAACCGTCCAACCTGGGCAGACAATAGCGATTCTTGGCGCCACAGGCTCCGGGAAGAGCAGTATTATCAATCTCATCCCCCGATTCTACAATGCCTCCAAAGGATCCATCCATCTGGACGGCGTAGACTTGCAGGACTTCAAGATCAAATCCCTGAGGAGTAACATGGGCGTCGTGCGCCAAGAGCCCTTTATCTTCTCCACCACCCTAAGAGAGAATATCGCCTATGGCGTTAAGAATGCCAGTATCATCTCGATTAGGAAGGCTGCGAAGAGGGCCAAGATCAACGACTTTATCGAGAGCCTTCCTGACGGCTATGAAACCCGGGTTGGAGAGAGAGGGGTTACATTATCTGGAGGCCAGAAGCAAAGAATCGCCATCGCTAGGGCGCTCCTGAAAAACCCTAAGATTCTCATTATGGACGACTCTACAAGCAGCGTTGATACCCATACTGAGTACGAAATCCAGCAAGCCATTGACGAACTACTGGAGGACCGGACAACCTTCATTATTACCCAGCGCCTCAGCAGCATTAGGAAGGCCGACTATATTATCGTCCTTGATGACGGAGAGATCGCTGAGGAGGGAACCCACGACGAGCTCTTAGAAATAGACGGTATCTATAGGAAGCTTTACGAGACTCAGTCCTCTGGTGCCCAAAGGAGGAGGACTTAGATGGGCTATCACCACCACCACGGGCACGGGGACGAAGATGAGAAATATAAAAGGACCGTGCCCGACCGGGTCCTATTTAGCAGGATGCTAAAATACATCACGAGGCACAAAAGGAGGCTGGTGCTACTCATCCTAGTGACGATAATATCAACTGGGATCAATCTGCTCCCTCCTTACATGTTCACTCTCGCTATAGACAAATACATCGCGGACCTTGACACAGGAGGGCTTGCACTCATAAGCATAGCGTTCGTTATCGTCTACCTCCTGATTTTTGCAGCGCAAGTCATCCAGCGATTCATAATAAACTGGCTGGGGGCAAAGCTGGGGTATGATATGAGACTGGATATCTTCCGCCACCTCCAGGAGCTCGGCCTCGATTTCTACGCGAAACGGAAGATGGGGAGTCTTGTCTCCAGGGTCATTAATGACGTAGATCGGATTACGGAGCTCGTGACCAGTGGCGTGGCCAGCGTCATCGCCGACTTTGTCACCCTGGGGGGGATAATAATAATCATGATAACGATGGACGCCCGGTTGAGCGTTATAACGTTTACCATACTTCCCCTTATGATTGGATTCCTCCTCACTTGGGGTCGTAAAGTCCGAGTAGTCTACAGGGCCACCCGAAGAACCATCGCCAGCGTCTCAGCCAAATTGGAGGAGAGCGTCAGTGGTATGAAAGAGATTCAATGCTTCAGTCGAGAAGGAGTAACAAGAATGGAGTTCCAAAAGTTGAACACAGACAACATGAAAGCCAACGTCCTAGCAGGGCAGGTGATGTCGGCGTTCTGGCCTGTGGTTGCCATCTTCACAGCCATTGGTAATTGCCTTGTCCTGTGGTTCGGGGGTAGCGCTGTGATCAATGGAGCACTCAGCGTGGGAGTATTGTTCGGATTCATGTCATACCTCAACAGGTTCTTCTGGCCAATTGAGGACCTAAGCAACTTTTGGAATAGTGTTCAGTCCGCCCTCGCCGCCGCGGAACGGGTCTTTGGGATCATGGACTCTGACATCACGGTGGCTAACGCTCCGGATGCTGTAGAAGCCAACACCATTGAGGGAAAGATCGTATATGAGAAATTGTCTTTCAGCTATGAGGAAGGTCAGCCGGTTCTCAGAGACATCGACCTGGAAATAGAGCCGAACACCACTGTTGCCCTTGTGGGACCCACGGGGGTGGGAAAGACCACGTTAATCAACCTCCTCTACAGGTTTTATGACCCAACGCAGGGCAGAGTCACCGTGGGCGGTCAGGATATCCGAGGAGTCCATATTGAGTCTCTTAGGGGTCAAATGGCTATCGTCCTCCAAGATACCTACCTCTTCTCCGGAAGCATCATGGAGAACATCAAGTACGGAAGACTCGAAGCAACAGATGAGGAGGTCATCGAGGTCACGAAGGCCGTAGGAGCCCATGAGTTTATCAAAAGACTCCCAGAGGGCTATGAAACTGAGGTCAGGGAGCGTGGTGGCCGCCTCAGCCAAGGCCAGAGGCAGCTAGTGAGCCTCGCTAGGGCTCTTTTAGCGAATCCCCGTATCCTCATTATGGACGAGGCTACAAGCAGCATCGATGCCTACACAGAGTTAATAATCCAGAGTGCCATGGACATAGTCCTCAAAAATAGGACATCCATCATAATAGCCCACAGACTCAGCACCGTTAGAAAAGCGGATAAGATCGTTGTCATCCAAGAGGGAAGGATAGCAGAGACGGGCTCCCACCAGGAACTCATCAAGAGAGGCGGACTATATAAACGGCTTTATGAGATGCAGTTTAAATTTGAGATTCCAAATGGAACCATGGAGACCGTAGAACCCTAGATATCCCACTCCAGCTCCTCCGACAATGATTATAACAGCTAACCGATATATGGGAAAACGCTATCCGCTCACAATGACACAGGTTGTTGAAGACCCATGACGACCTCCCCCAGGCATAAACTCTCATTCAAGCTCTGGCTGGAGACAGACGAGGGGATGGTGTTTGGTCCGGGACTCTACCAGCTGCTAAAGAAGGTCTCTGATTTGGGTACCCTCAAGGCCTCGGCAGAGGGGTTGGGGATGTCCTATAGATTTGCCTGGGGACTTATCAGAAAAGCCGAGGGGAGAATCGGACAGCCCCTAGTTATCTCCCACAAAGGGGGGAAGTCTGGGGGCGGAGGTTTCAAGCTAACAGAAATGGGTCAACAATTCATCGAGGAGTTCCTCCACATCGAGCTCATCCTCAACGAGCTTCTCGTTAACAGGAATACCATCGACTTGGATCACCCGTTCACACAGGTCAACGCCACTGTTAAGGAGAGGGCGGATATGGAGGGGAAAACGGTGCTTACCGTCACAATGGACCTACAAGACATCGAACTGAGCCTTCCTAAGGACATCCTACGAGATGTAAAGCCTGGAGATCCAATAATATTTGAGCTACTTGCGCTACCCAGCTCATTAGAGAAGGCCGAGAATTAATATTTCCTTGCCGGTCCAGAGCTCCTGCGGACAATATCTAGATATGGAGAGTAACGGCTCTCGATGCCCTTGCCGTCCTCAGTAAGGGCGTATAAACACCTCTTGGAGGGATCATCTAACTTTTCGTCCTCTTTGGTAAGGTATCCAAGGTCTGTGAGCTCTCTAAGGTGATGATAAACGTTTCTGACATCGCTGTTAGTTAGATAAATGTGAAAGTGGTTTTTAAGAGACTGCCAAATGGTGTAGCCATACGAATCTGCGCCATTATCGTAGTTATAGTCGATTATTGCCATGATTTTCATTTTTGTGGTGCCTGTGCTGCCCTTTGGTTTGACCATGTTATTTCCCGAAAGGTTTTTATCATAGAGAGATATATATATTTTACGTATGGGTAAATTATCCATATTATCATATTTTGGCGGAGAAAAATCACGGTTCCAAGGCTAGTTAAGGTGAAAAAATGAAAAAAAACATGAGAGGCTGTACAAAGTGTGGTAGCATGAACATAATCGCAGACCCAGAAGCCGGAGAGGAGGTCTGTGGTCAATGCGGTCTAGTATTGAACGATGAATTTATCGACCTAGGGCCTGAATGGAGGGCATTTACTAGCGCCGAAAGGGAGACTAGAACTAGGGTCGGAATGGCAAGATCATACACAATATATGACATGGGGCTCTCAACAAGCTTCAAGGGAGGCAGGGACGCCCGTGGAAACAAGCTCACAGTAGACACTAGGAACATGATGAAGAAGCTTAAGCGATACGACACACGGTCAAAGCTTGACGACACCTGGGGAAGGAACTTGAGCATCGCCATGGCAGAGCTCGACAGACTCTCAACTGTTCTCTCGATACCCAAAATGGTTAAGGAGAGTGCAGCCCTCATTTACCGTCAGGCTCTCAAGGCCGACCTGATCCGCGGCCGCTCCATAGATGCCTTTGTCGCGGCTAGTTTATACGCAGCATGTCGGCAACGCAAAGTGCCTAGACCTCTCAAGGGGATCTCCAAGGCCAGCATACGAGAGCACTCCGAGGTCTCCCGGTCCTATAGGCTACTCCATAGGCAGCTAAAGCTAAAAATGCCTATCGACGACCCTATGAAGTTTGTCTCTGGTATCGCCTCAAAACTCAACCTGAAGCCGGACACCGAGAGGTTTGCAGTGGATATATTGATGCGGGCCAAAGAGAGAAGGGGCCTGTCAGGAAAGGACCCGAGAGGGATCGCTGCCGCAGCTTTATACATGGCCTGCATCGAAATGGATGACAAAAAGATTCAGAAGGAGGTCGCCTCCGCAGCAGGGACCACAGAAGTCACCCTCAGGAACAGGCTCAAGGGCTTGGAGGTTACGCTGCGGGATCGGGTAGAGATCAACGAGGAACTGACGGTGACTCCACCTGCCCCCTAAGCTAGACTATAATTCACCATTTTCATTTGATTCACGCGCGGAACAACTAGCAGAAGCTGAGTTAAGGAAGATAAAGTTGAAAAACAGCACGTGACATGAATAGGGCTAATTGTTCAACATATATGTCTACACATGACAGTTGAAGACTTGACTCTATCAGACTCAAGTTAGCCAACACGCGCGTTGCGGGAAGGTAATTACAAGAAGGGGGTATTATCTTTGCTGTCAGAAATCATAGAAGAAAAGATTCTAGATGCCTTTAACTGAACCATAATAAAAGCCATAGCTTTTTACATTCAGAATCCATTTGGCACGTGGCCAAGGTCTAATCCCCTCTGTCATGCACCAATTTTTTTATTCGGGTAACTCTTTCTATGGTCTCTGGAGAACCCTCAAAGATGAGCACTCAATCTAGCTTCTACGAGACCTATAAGAAGAACAAAATCGTCTTCCTATCAGTGCTCCTGCTACCCATGGCAGGGATGATAGCGGTTATCCCCATTGTCTTGTTAAGAGCTCCCAAGAACAAGCTCCTTGTAGTAGCATTAACGTTTTTCCTGATCATTCAATACGCAGTCACTATTTTCTTCCTTATCAAGAAGATCGAGCACCTACACGATAAGCCCCCAGTCGTTCAATCCGAACCTTAATAGACCTAAATCCTAAGAAACAGCTCAGTGTTGGAAGCGAGATAGAAAATGAATAGGGTTATCAGTTACGCCTTGGCCAGAGTTATCCCGGCCAAGGACAAAGTCATATTCATCAAACTGACCGCATTTTCTGAGGTGAAGAGTATCGGTCTGGTCTAAGGCGTAAACTCTTGAGTATAACATTCAAGGCGACAATGTCAAGAAAAGGGATTACTGCATCTTCCAGAAAATAAGAAAGACTAAGGAGATAGGTCCCCCCCCGACGACTCATAAGATAGATACAAAAGGGTAGTTCAAATAAACAGCATTATCGCTTTTTGATAAGTTCATTTATTGATAACTGATATTGATTGTAATCATCTCTGCGACAGCGTAAGCACAGGTATCGTTTCAGGGCTGACCTCCGAATGATGCCCCGTTCATTGATCCTGACCTCGTTGGGCTCAAGTTTTTTACCGCAGACAGCGCAGTTGGGCTTGGACATCCCTTGTAACTTTAGGTCTCGGTATAAATACGGTTCGTTAGGCTGCAATATTCATCAAACAGTTAGTGATTGAAGTGGGAAAAATTTACTGTTTTTGACTATAAGACCGCACGCACGAAAATTCATAGAGGAGCTTATTCATCAAGAACATGGAAGAGGTTGATAGCAAGTCCCTGACTTTCTTCATGGATCTGGGAAGGTATTACTAATTATACAAGCTGTACAGGGGAAGATCAGCAGAGTCAAAATAATGGAGAGGTAATGCTCCTAGAAATCCTTGCGCTCCTTATCAAGCACAAGTCATAACGAGCGGGGGCGCCTTCACAGCACTAAAAGGAAGGAACTGAAACCTGAGTTCAGGGAATTAGATCTAATAAAGCTCGGCTAATTGGATGTTCATCATTTAGGGACTTTGACCCTAAGCTGGAGGATCTTGACTAAATCAGGTAATGCCTGGAAAGTTTAGAAATGAGCAGTTCCAACCAAGTAAATTAGGGGATGTTTACAGATCACTTTAAAGGCAAGAATTGGGGGGCATAAAGCCAATTTGGAGGGTTTTGCAATACAAATCTCTAGAGAAAAAGGGGGCCTAGCATTAAATACAGGTCCAGGGACATCGTTTGTAGGGACCGATTACGATGGTGACTACGGTCCCAAGGATTCCATCGTAGACTAGCTCACGCTCTAGGAAGGCGTTCAAGTCCTCCATCTTCTCGAGGATTACCTCAAGGAGGAGGTCTACGTCACCACTGGTTCTGTAGAGAACATGAACATCCGAGTTTTTCTTAAGGACCTCCACGACGTCTTGGAGCTTCGATGGTTGTACCTTCAGCCCGATGAAGGCTTTGATGGTTCTTCCAAGCTTATAATAGTCAAGAACTGTCGTGAACCGGGATATTATGCCTGTCTCCTTGAGCTTATCGATGCGATTTTTTACCGTCGCCTCGCTTACTCCGGCCTCCCCCGCGATGGTCTTGTATGTGGACCTGGCATCTTCCGTTAGACTTTGGATTATCTTCATGTCTATAACATCGAGGGACATTTCACACGATATACCAGGTTAACAATACTTTAAAGGGGTAGTGATATTATTCAATTTTTTCTATAGATATTATAAAAATAGCTTATGAGAAGTATAATCATGTTGATGAATTCCCCATATAACTCAAAATTGATATATAAATGTTAATTTAGGTCATAAAATATGATAAATATTTTAAATAGAGTTAATAGGTTAGTATGATATCTGAGAAATCCACAATTATTTTAAATATTTGTTTTGAATCATCAGGGAAAAAAGGGTTTTCATATGATCGGAACAAGGAATTCAATAAATAATTCAGTTGAAAATAGGATATAGAAATAATATGGAGCCCAAGTTTGAAAAAATACCCTCATCGCTACATGGGGACCTCTCGGAAAAACTTATTGAGATAGTGCTGAACACTAAGGAGAAGAACGCGATTCCGACGGAGTTGGCAAAAAAGATAATTTACCTCTGGAGACAGGACCAGTTGGCCACGAAGAGTGGCATTGAGACCCTTATTGAGGGAGCAATAAAGGTCGACGCACCTATGACGTTACAGCTTCTCGACGAATTAGGGCTGCAGGAAATCTCCGTTGCATTAAAGGAGTCTAAATAAGGATATACTTTTCTCCCATAACTTTCGCGCGTGCAATGGCTAGTGCCCTCATAGCTATCCTGAAGAAGCTAGAGCTTGACGGCAATAAGAAAGAAGGATACAGGAGAACAGGATTAAGAGGAACTGTAAAACTGTTACAGGAAATTCATTAGAATGGGGTTGAGAGAGACACAATCACGGCGGTCTCCATCTAGTCACCTACCTTCTTCTGCACAGTTTTTCCGAAGGGGAGTTAAAAGACCAAGTTGTTGAGAGCCTCATGCATTTGTGTGCAGCTAGGAAACCTTTTTATCAAAAACGGTGTTCTATAGGTGAACCGCCTTGATGAAGAAAGTTACTATCATTACTCCCCCTGAATACGAGAGCCTAGTACTAGAGTCAATGGGTAAAGCTCGCGTCACTCAGCTGAAAAAGGCGACTGGACCAGGATTTGAGGATCTCTACGACGAGGACCAACAAGTCGATTATAGGGAACTCTACGACAAAGTTCATGTCAGCTACCAAAAGCTCCTAGATTTGAGTAAGGGAGAATTAGAAAGCGTTCTACCTAGCAACGAAGACTTGAGGAGATTCCACGCCAATCCTGAGGAGGAGATAAACAGTGTCCTTGGGGAATTGGAAGGCCTGATACAGCAACTCGATGATATCAGAGAGTTACGACAGCAGCAGCGCGAGGAGATCATTGCTGAGCTACAGTCCTCAATAGCGGAGGAGACCATAAAGTTCGAGGAAGCAAAGGAGAGCGCATATGCTTTAACCAGAAAGATCAACGGCGCGAGAGGAAAGCTCGAGTCAGTGAGAGCCTTAGAACCGGAAGAGTTCAAGAGTTGCTTCGCGGTAGGCCTCACTAAAAACAAACTCATCCCGAAGCTAAAGGAGTATCTCAAAAGATACCCTAAAATTTTCTTCAAGGAAGTGGATGCAGGCCCCAACAAGAGTTTCCTGTTTATATTCGGCCCCGAGGAGGGGCGGAAGTGGGTCGAAGCACTGTTCCTGGTTTTTGAGGTGGAGGATGTATTTGACATCCTCGACAATAGAGATGTGCTCCTTGTGCTGGATCCGAAAAAACGGAATGAGGTCCTCAAAAAATACGAGGAAGCACTAAAGAAAACCCAGGAAGAGAAATACGGCCATAATATTAAGACTGAAGAGGACAAAATAAAAGTCGCAGAAGACGCTCACAACTCCAAGGTTGAAGAGCTTAAGGGGAAATATGCAGTAATCTTGGAGGATTATGAAAAAGAGACTGCAGTCAAAATCGCAAAGATTCAAGGCGAGCAGTCCATTGGGATTGGCAGGATCTCATATATCGACAAGATCCTGAAGATCCTCTCCCATAAGAAACCTCCCGTTCTCCGGACCAAAGTGATCAGTGTTATTCAAGGTTGGGTGCCAGACTATAAAGTGACCGAGCTCGAGCAGGCCATCGAGGATGTCGAGGCGAGCGTGGGGGAGAAAATGTATATCACCTTAGATTCACCCAGCTCAGATGATCAAAATATCCCTAATCCGGAGCCAAATATGCCCGCGATCCTAAAGCCCGCTTGGATCCTCACATATCTTAGAGGATGGCCCTCAGCGAGTGAAGTGAACCCAGCCTACATAAGTATAGTAGTCTTTGCGTTCCAGTTTGGTCTCATGTATGGAGACATCGGCCAGGGTCTCTTGTTCTTGTTGATAGGCGTATATCTTTGGCGGAAAAATAAGGAGGTTGGAGGGGGGATGATGTATAGGTTAGGAGGTATCATGATGCCAATGGGTTTATCGGCAATTATTTTTGGATTTATGTTTGACTCGTTCTTCCTGATCGAACATGGAATCACTCACTGGCTCCACGCTAGCCACATCGTGTTACCGTTTCATTATCCTATCATGCCAAACCCGGTGCACGAAACCACGACTCTGATGCTCCTTGTATTCAAGATTGCCACAATTGAGGTTATTTTTGGCCTAATTCTAGGTGCTTACAATGAGATCAAGAAGGGAAATCCGATTGGGGCTCTTGGAGAGCATGGACTAGGGATGATACTCTATATAATTGGCCTGTATATGACAGCGATGCACTTTATCAGTATTGGCATGAACTTCATGGCGGCAATGGGAAGCCCCTGGTTCATCCTGGCGCTGGTCGGATTGTTACTCAGCTTCATAGAGCCTGTGATTCACTCTGTGTACCACGGGCACGGGGTGGGGGTTGACGCTATAGGCTTGGGGGTCGGAGGACTCTTATTGACTTTCGTCGAGGGACTAGCTAACCTCTTCAGCTTCCTCAGGATTGCGGCGTTCGCTCTCGCTCACGCAAGCCTAGCCATCGCCGCAGTGGCCCTATCTAACTCCCTTGGGATTGCGGGAATCGGCCTAGTCATTATGAACGTCGTCGCACTGAGCTTTGAGTTCGTCTCAAGCGCAGTACAGTCACTGAGGCTGCTCTATTACGAGTTTATGGGAAAGTTCTTCCAAGGTGGAGGAGTACGCTTTAAGCCCTACGCGATGAGTTTCGCAAAAAAGTCTAATAACTAAAACTTTTTCTTTTCTTTCTGTGTGAAAAAAGTTATATGCATAAGCAGTAATTGATAGGAGAACGAGGTGGAAAAATGCACTTGATGTTCATGAGAACCTTAAAGACGCAACGAAATGCGGGGAGACGATTATAGCGTGTCCCTATTACCACCTGTGATCGCGATCGGAGTAACGATGCTGGCGGGCGCATGGTGTTTTACGCAGGGAGGAATCATTGGAGCCTCAGCAGAGGTTGAGGGAAAAGGCACCGTTTGGGGAACTGCCCTAAGTGCCTTTGGAGCATTCCTGATGGTCGTAGATCTTCTCTTCGTTTTAGTGATAACCTTTGGAGGTGAAGGTGGCATGATTCCTGAATCGGCTTGGCCTCTCCTGACAGGAGCGATGACAATGATTGGCGCTAGCTTTGCTGCAGCACTAGCTATAATGGTGGCTGCAAAGGCAGGCGCGGCGATGATCACCGAGAGACCTGAGCTCTCGATCTGGTCACTGCTTTTCATCGCCCTTGGAGAGGGTTTGGCCATTTACGGATTGATCGTGGCTATCCTGCTAAGCAGCGGATAGGCGCGACGATTTCACCCTTTTTTTCTTTTTTATTTTTTTTAACCAGTTAGTATATTGAATTATTTCTATTATAGAAAAAAATAGAGGGATTATCCCCTTGATTCATCGCCCAGAAACCGAGAGATATTTAGTCATTTCGTCAGCAGTGATCCCCTGAGTTATTCCCCAAGCTATCCCGACGAGGTCGTCTTTTTCGAGCTCACTGAAGATCAGGTACGCCATAATCACATTGAATCCGAAGTTCTTCGCGGCTCGGCGATTACTAACGATCTCGTAGATGTACCTCCGGACCCTAGCCCTGATCAATGCGACGTCACCCGTGTATATTGGGGAGAGTATCTTGGTATAGGGATCTCCGAGGTCATCAATGGCCTCATTGAGATCCTCTGCATGGATTAGGGCCTTGATCTTTTTGAGGTCAATGTCAAAAGTGATAGGAAAGAGTTCCTCGATCTTTTTGGCCTCTAAGTCATCCTTCCTGTGCCTCCTGTGCTTAATCGCATTTAGGAGGTTCTCGATGTTGACCTCGAACGTCAATATACTCCTAACTAGGGATCTATCGGTCCTAGAAAGAGAATCCAGAGACTCAAGCACGGTGATGGCGTATAGCTGATTGAGCGCTTGCTCCATGGGCCAAATGGCATCGTACCGTCGGGCGACCTCCAAGCTCGCCTCGATTCCAGCGTAGGGTGTCCCCTGGAGCATCTTCACGGTCTCCTCGATGCTATCTGCCTCCACCAGCCCCTCATAATCTGGGGTTTGGTAGGGCTCCATGGGAACGAGATAACTTTTGATGGTCTCCATAGGGAGTTCACTGAACTTGCCCCTGAGGATCCTCTTGAGGTTGAGGGTCTCAAACCTCAAATAGTAGTAGGCTTGGAGGAACGCCCCCATCTTTTTTGGAGTGATATCCACGATTTTAGTCATCCTCTCGATGAACCTGAGATAGAACTCCTTTTCCAGGGCGATGGAGGGATCGCCCCTCTCCCCGACTATTATGGTGCCGTAGATAGTCCCCGAGAGTTTCTCGATAAAGTCCACGATAGACCCTTGCTCTGCGAGCTTGCCCATCTCCTCTGGGGCCAAAAGGTCAGCTATGAGAGCGTGGCTCCTAATCACTACATAGTGGAGGCCCATTTTCATCGACGTTTCGCTAACGCACCTCCAATGAGCTTCATCCTAACGAGCTCCTCCAAAGCCTCCTCGTCGAGCTTGTCTTCGATGAACTTAATGATTGCCTTATATCTCGGTATGATGGTGTTCTCCAATGCGTTCACCTTCCTGTTGGTCTTTCCCAGCTCGTCCGCGATCCTCTCGGCCCTCGCCTCGAATTCTGCGATCTGGATGATGTCCTTGAGAATACCCATTACCTTCTCTGCTGCCTCATTCAACGTGATGTCTAGCTCCCCAGCGATCTGGGGGTCTTTGTCTACCTTGATGAATGGGTACCTTACACCCATAGTAGCTCTAGGGAGAACCTCTATTTCAAGGCCGCTCTTGAGAGAACTCGCCTGACTCGTCACCTCAGTTGGACCTAAGCTGATATAGGCCGCAGTAACACCCCTGTAGGCTACCTGGAGCTCCTCTAGGAGTTTGTTCCTCCGCCCCTTTAGAACGTCAATGGAGGATGTGAGTTCTTTCGCAAGGTGATCCCTCTTCAGTTTCAGGAACTCAGTGCCCTTTTCGATGAATCCGATCCTCCGTTTCATCTCCATGAGGAAGCCCTTAGTGGGCCGTATTCCAGTGGTGGCGGACACTATTTTTCACTCTTGTGAGCCGGGTGGTACTTTGTGATATAATTCTCCCTGATGCGTATTAGGTCCTCCTCGGGGAGAATTGAGAGTAAGTCCCAGGCTACTCCCAGGGTCTGCTCGATGCTCCTATTCTCGTATGGACCTTGATTCACGAATTCTTGCTCGAAACGGTCAGCGAATCTTAGCCACGTCCTTTCCCTGTCGCTTAGACCCACCTCTCCGACGATTCGGACTAAACCGCGGGCTCTTGTACCCTCAGCGTAAGCCATGTAGAGCTGGTTGGAAACGTCCTGGTGATCCTCTCGAGTGGTCTCCTCACCGATGCCATCTTTCATGAGTCTGCTGAGACTCGGGAGAGGATTCATTGGGGGGTAGATTCCTCTGAGGCTAAGTTCCCGCTCCAAAATAAGCTGCCCCTCAGTGATATAGCCTGTAAGGTCCGGGACTGGATGAGTCTTATCCCCTGCAGGCATTGAAAGTATAGGCATCAGGGTTACAGAGCCTGGTCTACCCTGTATCCTGCCCGCCCTTTCGTAGATAGTAGCGAGGTCGCTGTAGAGGTAGCCTGGATAACCTTTACGAGTAGGAACCTCCTCCCTCGCGATGCTGATCGTTCGGAGTGCCTCCGCGTAGTTGGTCATGTCGGTTAGGATGACGAGGACGTGCATCCCCAAGTCGAATGCGAGGTATTCTGCGATAGTCTGGGCGATACGGGGGGTGACGATACGTTCGATTGGTGGGTCATCCGCGAGGTTGAGAACGAGAACGGACTTGCTCAGAGCCCCGGTTTTCTCGAACTCCGCTCTGAAATAGTCTGCTTCCTCATTTTTTATTCCCATGGCCCCAAAGACAATGGCGAAGTCAGTCTCTTGGCCGGGGATAGTAGCCTGCCGTGCGATCTGGGCGGCCATCACGTTGTGAGGCAGACCTGACTCGCTGAAGATGGGAAGCTTCTGGCCACGGACGAGGCTGTTCATACCGTCGATGGCGCTGATCCCGGTCTGGATGAACTCGCTAGGGACATCTCTGGCTGCAGGGTTGATGGTCCCGCCATTTACATCTCTCCGGTCTGTGCTCAGTGGGACAGGTATGCCGTCTAGGGGCTGGAAGCTGCCGCTGAAGACCCTGCCGATGAGCTCCTCACTCATTGGAATCTTTAGAGTCTCCCCGGTGAACCTTATCTGGACGTTTAGGTCCATCCCGCTGGTGTCCCCAAAACACTGAACCATTGCCCAGTCCCTGCTAACGTCCAAAACAGAACCAGTCACTATTTCTCCAGTGGGTCTCCTGATGTTCACAATCTCATCAAAAGCGACTCCTTTGACCCCCTCCACCATAAGAATCGGGCCCTTGATTTCACTGGTGGTCTTGTAAATCATCCCTGATTGTTCGGTTTCCATTACAGTTTCACCTCATACCGCTCCGCGAGGGCGTCCCTCTGCCTGAGGATCGCCTTACTCGCTTGCTCTATGGGCTCGACTCCGGCCCTCTCCTTGAGGCGCATTAGTTCGGTGACGATGTCCATTTCCCTCACCTGTTCAATGGGTACACCCGACTTCACGAGGGGGTCCACCTTAGTGTAGAACTCAATGAACACTTTGAGTAGGGCAGTCTGCTTCTCAGCCTCGCAATAGGTGTCGACATCGTGAAATGCGCTTTGAACAAGGAAGCCCTCCCTGAGCATCTCCGCCAGTAGTAGCACGAGCCTCTGCTCGTCCGGGAGAGCCTTTTCCCCAATTATCCTGGCGGTCTCTTCGATCTCCGAGGCCTCCTCTAATAGCCTTAGTGCCTGAGTCCTTGATTCTTCCCACCCAGGATCAAGGCTAGCCCACCATCGAGCAGCAACTTCCAAGTAACGCGTAAAACTCCTTAGCCAGTTGATAGCCGGGAAGTGGCGCCTGTAAGCTAGGTCTGTATCCAAAGCCCAGAAGGTACCAATGAACCTAAGGGTATGGGTGGTCACGGGTTCACTAAAGTCTCCGCCGGGGGGAGATACGGCCCCTATAAGCGTGAGACTGCCTAACTTTCTGCCGTCCCCCATAACGACGCCCCTGCCTGTTCTCTCATAAATCTGGGCGATCCGGTCCGAGAGGTAGGCGGGGAAACCTGCCTCAGCAGGGATCTCCTCGAGACGCCCTGAGATATCCCTGAGAGCTTCAGCCCATCGTGACGTAGAGTCAGCCATAATAGCGACGTCATAACCCATGTCCCTGTAGAACTCTCCGATGGTAACTCCCATATAGATGCTGGCCTCTCTTGCGGAGACGGGCATATTAGAGACGTTCGCGATGATGACCGTCCTCTCGATGAGCTTGCTTCCGCTTCGGGGATCCTCGAGTTCGGGGAAGTGGGCAACTACGTCGGCCATCTCGTTTCCCCTCTCCCCGCACCCGATATAGATTATGATATCAGCGTCAGACCACTTGGCAACCTGTTGAAGGGTAACCGTCTTGCCTGTCCCGAAGCCACCGGGGATTGCAGCTGCACCGCCTTTCGCCACGGGGAAAAAGGTGTCGATGACCCTTTGACCAGTCATAAGGGGCATCTCCAGAGGGAGACGTTCTTTGATGGGTCTAGGGATCCGCACTGGCCAGGTCTGCATCATTTTGATTGGCACGATGCCTGAGCTGGTTGCAATCTCTCCAATGACGTCGGTAACGGTGAACTCCCCCGACATGATTGATTTGATGGTGCCTGACTGTTTAAGGGGTACTAGCACCCTGTGCTCAAAGGACACCGTCTCCTGGACAACCCCAAGGACATTACCCCCCTCTACCTTGTCACCGGGTTTGACCTTAGCCTCAAATCTCCATTTTGCCTCCCTATTGAGGGGCGAGATATTAGTCCCTCTGGAGACAAAGGGCCCCGTAAGTTCCCAAAGCTCCGTCTCTGACCTCTCCACGCCGTCCACGATCCGGCCCATAAGGCCAGGACCGAGTTCAGCGA
Organism: Candidatus Bathyarchaeota archaeon; assembly: GCA_030739585.1. Classification (NCBI taxonomy): domain Archaea; kingdom Thermoproteati; phylum Candidatus Bathyarchaeota; species Candidatus Bathyarchaeota archaeon. The sequence continues at coordinate 41,141 of JASLYX010000005.1, read as the reverse complement.
CAAGGGGGACTCCGAGGTCTGCAACCGGCTCCCCGGGTCTGAGACCGCTAGTTGCCTCGAAGCACTGTATATAAGCGGTCTCCCCGCTGAGCCTAACTATCTCTCCCATAAGTCTGAGGTCCCCGACCTCGGTAAGGTCGCCGATCTTTGGCTCCTCGTCGAAATGGGCAACGATGAGGGATCCATTAATTCTCTCGATTGTTCCAATAATTGACATTTACAGCACTCCTAGATTTTCGGCGATCTCGGACTCGAGCCTCGCCCTAACGTTTGCAAGCCTGCCCTCAAAGGTGTTATGGTAGGTCTTATTACCGTCGCTATTCCTAACAACAACACCCCCAACGACGTTGAGGGGATCCGAGTCAACGCTGATTCTAATCTCACCTATCGATTTCTTTAAAGCCATATGGATATTACCTAAGTTTTTTTCAAGATACTCAAGGTCAGCCTTGTTCGCTGAAATAATGAATTCCTCGCCGCCAATTGCGGTGGCAGCCTCTGTGATTAGCGAGATGAGGACCCGACCTTTGTCAACAGTGGCCTCGCCTCCCATTGCCACACCTTGGAGCCTCTCTAGAACTTTATCGAAGATTCCAACTAGAATGGACTGGCGGGTTAGCAGGATGACCTTCCTGCCCTCAAGTTGGGCTGCCCCAATTATCCTGTCTCTCGTGGCGTTGAGATCAGAGCCGATCATACTGAGGATCTCCGCCTCAGAGTTAGCGAGAATACGGGCCACCTCCTCTACGCCCGACCTTTTAATCGTTCTAACTTTGTTTTCTGCATCCTCTAGGAGTTTGTTCCTTTGCTCGATAACTCTTTCGATGAGATTGGCCTCGAGATCCATGGTGGATTTGCTCATTGGCGGAGCACCTCTTTCATCACCGTCTCTATAGCCTCTCTTACTTTATCTTCCGGAACGTCCTTGAGAGCCTCAGCTTGGACTTGGTAATCCTTAAGGATCTTCTTAGCTTCCTTTTTCGCCTTCTTTTCCTCATCCTTAAGGAGCTCCTCGATCCCGGTGCCCCTCTGAGCCATGGCCCTCTTCCTAGAGGCCTCGTTATTAGCAGCAGTAATCTTCTCGTTGGTGGTGCTCTGTGCCTCTGTAATCATGGCCTTGGCCTCGACTTCAGCATTGACTAAGAGTTTCTGGAGGCGCTCTCCTATTGATAATACACTTTCCGTACCCATTTCATCACAGCTCTAAACGTGTTCCAATAGCAAGGGAAACAACTTCCTGGAGCTCCTCCATTCTCATCCCAGTCTCCATCGTGAAGTCAGGGATGAGGGCGAAGACAGGCGTAATCTCCCCCTTACTCATAACAGCCTCCCGGACGGGTCGTGTCTGTATTGCAAAGCGCTCAGGGATTACTATGAATTGAAATTGACCCTCGTTGACGAGACGATCCAAAGTCTGCGCTACAGCATCCCCGGAGCTGCTCTCAAAACCCGCAGCCCCAATCAACTCGAAGGTGGTGATAAAGGAGGGGGGTCCTATTACGGCAACACTCATGTCTTAGATGCTCAGGGGCTCTTGATTAAAAAAACTTCTGTAATACTTTTCATCGCGCGCATGAATCGTCCCAATATCGGTTAAATCGTTTTATTTATTTTAACCGTTAAAACAGATGTACATTATATACACATTTTATCAACATCTTAGTTCAACCCATTCAGTTATCCCCACGGTAAATGTTCAAAGAACACCTCTAGTGGTTTTGTAATGATAATGGGCCAGATGCCGAATAATATGAGTAGGGAGCTCATTGCAAATAAAGCTACGATCATTGGAATGGGTTCTTGCCTTAAATCATCGAATTGTTTCGGTAACTTGCCGTAGAATACCCTCCATACTGTCTTAAATTCGTAAGCGACTGTAACTATAGTAGCTACTGTCGCCGCTAGTATCGCAATTATCCATTCGAGAGGGGAGCTAACAAGAGCTCTCTCAAAGGCGCCAGTGAGGAGTATAAATTTTGACTTAAATCCAACCGAGGGTGGAAGACCTCCAATGGTTAGGAAGCCCACAAGGATTGCGATCATGGATGAGGGTAACTTTTCGGCTAATCCTCCTAGCTCATCCATATTTCGTGTACCTGTCCTATACAGTATGGCTCCGGATACCAAAAAGAGCAGGGAAATGGCGAGTCCGTGGCTGATACTATATGAAACAGCCCCAAGGACACCGTGGAACACATAAGTAAAAACGCCTAGAAAGCAATAGTTCATCTGGCTCATGCTTAAGTAAGCTACTAAACCCTTTGTGTCACTCTGCCTCAAGGCCATGACACCGGCGTAGAGAATCGTCAGTAGTGCCCAGAGTTCAAGCCAGCCACTAATCCCGAACATGACCTCACGGAAGGGGACGAGCAGCCTTGCTAAGGAGTACGTCCCTAGCACAACGGATGTCGCCCCCAGGACCGCACTAACAGGGGTAGGGGCCTCTCCATAGGTGCTTGGGAGCCAGCCATGGAGTCCTAGGGCACCAATCTTTACAAGGATCCCTAGGGTGAATGCTAAACCGATCCAAGTTCCTATCGGACTTTCCGATATTCTCCATAGATCAGCGATTTCAAAGCTTCCGATATACTGGTAAGCAAATAACATCCCTGTAAGTAGGAAAAGCGCCCCCACACTGGTCCAGATAAAATAGGTCAGAGATATTTTTTCACGTTTACCATAGCCAAAGATGAAAATAAGGAACCATGAAAACACCACCGCACACTCGAAGAAAAGGTAGAACTCAATGAGGTTGGTCGAGAGGATAGACCCTAGAACGCTCCCCACATACAGTAAATAAAAGGTGTAGTAAATAGCATATTTACCATCACTCTCCACAATATCCCCTCTTTTCATCCGACGTCTCATATACGGAATGGAGAATAACACGGAGAATGCAAAAACGAAGATCATTGTGAAGAGTATTGGAACGCTCAGCCCATCTCCAAGTAGTCCAAACGTAAGTTTCACCGGTGTCGTCGTCCATAGGTATTCTTCAAGGAGGTTGTGCTTATGAGCCGTCAACACAAGGGGAGCCGTTATCAATGTTATGAAGAGTAAGATGATGAACGGCCCCCAATCAAGGCTTTCACCGAATCTTTTCCTCAGAACATAGATGATTGGCGCAGATATTATTGGTAAGAAAACCACAAACGCCAGCAAACCATTAATCATTTCTCTTCAATCCTCCTCATTACCCGGGGACTAGTACCTGGACAATCTGAATAAGGGGGTCCAGGATGACTTTAGGATAGATGCCAAGAACCACAGAGAGGACACTTATTATGATTAAGGGAGCTGTCATCGTAATTGGAGCCTCTTTTACATTATTCAGATGTTCCGGTGTTGGGCCAAAGAAAATGCGTCGTATGGTCCAAGTTGTGTATCCTATTGTAAGCGCGGTTGAAATTAATGCCGCGAAGGTTACTGCCAGATCGAGGGGGGAGGTAACCAACCCCCGGTTTATGGCGCCCATGAACACCATCATCTTAGAGATAAATCCTATCGTTGGCGGTATGCCTGCAATATTCATAACCCCTATGGTAAAAGCAACGGCCGAAATTGGCATCTTCCCAGCAAGACCTCCTAGTGATCTGATATCGCGGATGCCGCTCTGATGCATTATGGCACCCGCCGATAAAAAGAGAGCAGCCTTACCCAATCCGTGGCTGACATAGTGTAGCATAGTCCCAGATATCCCAAGGGGTGTGTTACTAGCTATGCCGATGATAAGATAGCCCATCTGGCTCATGCTTGAATAGGCAAGGAGCCGCTTTATATCGGTCTGGGCTAAAACCATTAGACCTCCGTAAACCATAGTCACAAATGCCCAGATCAATACTATCCAATGAATACTTTGGAAGGCACTTTGGATTGGAACTAGAATCCTGACTGTGGCATATGCGGCCAAGCCGATCATAGCCGGGCTTAGCAGGGCGCTTATGGGTGTAGGTGCCTCTGTGTGGGCATAGGGCAGCCATATGTGTAAGCCAAAAGCCGCCATCTTGATAAAGAAACCTAGGAGCATGGATATAACAATAAACGTTGACAGGGGATGACCGTTAAGCTTGGCTAGATCTGAGATCTCGAAACTATGTAGCACAGCATGGGCGGTAAGTGCGCCTGTGACAAATAACACCGCTCCGACTATGGACCAGAGAAGGTAAGTCAGAGCTATCTTCTCCCTCTCCCCATATCCGTATATATTTATCAAAGCCCAGGAGGGAATTATCATCAGCTCAAAGAAAAAGTAGAACTCAAATAGATTAGTTGATAGAGCAACTCCCATCATACTGGTGGCATAAGCGAGGTAAAGGGCGTAGTAGGTCGCATAGGCTTTTTTATTATCTTCGTGGTATTCCTCGTGAACCTTGTGCTCCATATAGGCGGTAGAATATATGACGATCAAAGCAGAAAGGATGGCTACTGTAAGGACAATGGGCAAGCTCAAGCCATCAAGAAGTAGTCCAAACCTAAGCCCTGGCAGCCAGAAGAAGTACTCGCCAATAGGCCCTAGAGAGATCGTAGGCATGAAGTTTATGAACGTGACCACGCTAAAAGCGAGAGGGATGAGGGCTATCCAACTAACTTTTTTACCGATTCTTCGGCCGATTGCATAGACTATTGGCATGAACAGAATAGGCGCAAGTATCGCAATCCATAATGGTGTAAACATCATTTAAACCCCCAAAACACGAACAAGGAAATCTGTGACAAAACCTGGAAAGATTCCAAGGATCAGAGACGCAACTGCAAGGACTAGAGGGGGAACTGTCATGATTGGTGGAGCCTCCTTAACTTCTTTCAGATGATCTGGGAGGGGACCGAAGAAAATTCGCCATATAGTCCAGAGAGAGTAACCTAGGGTAATTACGGTCATGAGGATTGAGATGACGGATATTACGATCATCTCAATTGAATGCTCGAGCGCTCCTGTAAAGAGACCCAAGAAGATTGTCCATTTTGACATAAATCCGATCGTTGGGGGGATCCCGGAGATACCGAAGAAGCCAATGATAAACAGGGCACCGGTAAGTGGCATCTGATCTATCAATCCACCAAGTTCTTTAATGCTCCGTGTCCCCGTTTGGACAATGAGAATTCCAGCAATAGCGAAAAGGATACCCTTAGAGATGCCATGTGTGATATAGTGGAAGATAGCCCCGGTAAGACCAATGGATGTTGCACTGCTGAGTCCGAGGAATATGTAGCCCATCTGGCTAACGCTCGAATATGCAAGGAGCTTCTTTATATCGTCCTGAGCTAGAGCCATAAGACCACCATAAACCATGGTAAGAAGGGCCCATGCTGAAAATAGCAATTTATATTGACTGAAAACCTCGAGCATCGGGGCAATAACGAGCCTTACAGCCGCGTAGGCACCAATCCCTATCATTGCTGGACTCAGCAAAGCGCTTATTGGAGTCGGAGCTTCAGCGTGGGCGTAGGGCAGCCAGATGTGGAGACCAAAAACCGCCATCTTTGTAAAGAAGCCAAAGAGGATTGCGAGGGATATCCAACCTGCAAGGGGGCTACCGACTATACTGCTGAGGGCCGAGATCTCGAAACTACCGGTGATCCAGAAGCTGCTGAGGATGCCTGCCAGCATTATTACTGCACCTACATGGGTCCACATGAAGTACATCATTCCGATCCGCTCTCGCTCCCCGTAGCCATAGTTGTTAATGAGGACCCAGCTGGGCACAAGCATGAGTTCGTAGAACAGGTAAAACTGGATCAAATTCGTCGTTAAAACAGTGCCGAGCATCCCAACTGCGTATAGAAGGTAGAATGTGTAGTAGGAAGAGTAGGCCGAGTTGGGAGTTGAGACGCCAGTGCGGTGCTCCTCCTCCTGGAACATGTGCTCCATGTACCGAACAGAGTAAACGCAAATCAATAAGGCGAGAATATTTACTGTGAGTAACATCCAAATGCTCAAGCCGTCAGCTAGCAGACCGAATGAGAGTCCCGAAGCAGGAGCCCAAACATAACTCTCGTTATAGGATCCACCGTCCTTGATGCTTATAGCAACGTTGGTAACAAATAGTAATGTGATAAGTAATGGGATGAGTGCAATCCATCCAACTTTCTTTCCCATCTGCTTACCAAGATAGTAAACTATGGGTGCAGATACTAAAGGGACTAAAAGTATCAAAGCTAAGGAGTAAGGTATTACCATTTCATTATCCTCCATTCATTAGAGATAATCCGAATCCTAGAATCAGAACTAGGAATAGGATCACCATGTATATAATGTTGTGAGATAAGACTCCGGACTGGAGTTTCTTAACTCGATTATGGAATCCGGTCATAGCGGATGGGACAGCACGGTTGAAAACCATGTCTATTAGATTTTCCAAGTTATCGTACATAGTGTTGCTGCCCTTCACGAAGACGTTGACAAGGTCTTGGTTTATCCCTGGGACATAGACTTTTGTCTCAAATACGTTGAGCACCTTACCGAATTCAATCATTGAACCGCTTATGAAAGTGCCAATCTTGTCGAAGACCAGGCTCTCAAGGCTTGCATAGACCACCTTCGCAAAGTCAATAAGTCCATAGACGAACACGGCGTAGTAGGCGGAATTCATGTACCATCGATTGAAGAAGAATGTGTGAAGGGGACGGAGGACGGGATTCCCTGATACAAACGCCCAAGAGTCCTTTTTCCTTGAAAGATAGAAGATCCAGCCTAGGATTAGACCTATTAGGAGCATCGCCGCTGAAGTGCCCCAGGCGGTCAGAGTGGTCGTGAACTCTAGGTGGTGGGTGTGAAGGGGTATCTCCATGTGATGGAGCATATTATCGATCTGATGCTCAATGAAAAGCTCGGGGGACAAGCTTGGCACGAAGAAACCGATTAAACCCAAGAGCCCAACAACGCAAACGAGGCCGACAAGGATGGCAATGGGCACCCACATGATCTTCGGAGCCTCGTGGGGCTCGTGGCCGTGATGCTTCATATCCTTAATGTGTTTGCTCTCGACGCCGGCGAAAGTGATCATCATGTACCTGATACTATAGAGTAAGGTCATCGCAGCGCTTATGGCTCCAACGACCAGCAAAGTCCGCGATAAGGGCGTGTTGGCGATCAAAGCTGAAATGAAGACGGCGTCCTTGCTCCAGAACCCGCTCAGTGGCGGGACCCCGGCCAGGGATGCGGTCGCGATGATCATCAAGATGAACGTGATGGGCATATATTTTTTGAGACCACCCATGTTGAAGGTGTAGATAGTATGTATCGCATGGATGACGGATCCGGCGCCAAGAAAGAGAGCTGCCTTGAAAAGGGCGTGGCTCATCAGGTGGAAGACCCCCGCCGTTATACCGGCTACATATGCACCCTCGCTCAGGCCTGATATTCCGAGGGCCAGCATCATATAGCCGATCTGGCTCACCGTTGAGTATGCTAGGATCTTTTTCAACTCAACGGAGACGAGTGCCTGAGAGGCAGCCATGAAGGTGGTGAATGCCCCTACGATTGCTATTACTATGAAGAACACCTGGGCCTCGGGAATATGCATCTCCCAGGTGCCCAAGTAGAATATTGGAGACATCCTAGCGACGAGGTAGACTCCAGCCTTTACCATTGTGGCCGCATGGATTAGGGCGGAAACAGAGGTGGGACCTGCCATAGCCTCGGGTAGCCATTCATGAAAGGGGAATTGGGCAGACTTACCGATGGGGCCAGCGAGGAAAAAGATCGCCGTGATGGCGAGTAGGCCAGGAACAGCAGCGATTTGGGGTAGCCATACGTGTGCGGTCTCGATAAGCTCCACATAGTTCAGAGTGCCGGCGTAGTTGAAGATGACGAATATTGCTCCCAGGATGAAAACATCCCCGATTCCCGTCACCACGAATGCCTTCATACCGGCATGAGACGGCGGAAACATCTTGTGAGGTGGTGGTCCACCGAGCCACCGATTCTTTGCATCCCTAAAGTAGTAGCCAATAAGGCCATAGCTGCAGATGCCGACTCCTTCCCAGCCAAGCATAGTCTGGATGAGATTATCGGATAGGACGAGCAGAAGCATGCTCCCGACGAAATAGAGGAAGAAGAACCAAAACCTCGTGAGATGCTTGTCTCCCTGCATGTATTCTGTTGAATAGACAAGGATAAGAAACGAGATGAACGCGACCACATTGGTAATAATTATGCTTAACGGGTCTACCAAAACTCCGACAGATAAGGGATTTCCGCCTGGGAAGGTAATCCAAGTCGTCAATTTGATGTCTCCGGGCCAGTTGCCAGTGAACAACCACGGGATCATGGATGCCGCCGACACGACCGATGTTAGGCCCCAAGCAACGGCCGCGTAGTCCCTTATCTTATCACCCAGTCTCCCGAAGAGGGGCATAGTTAAGGCGCCGATCATGGGGAGGATCCAGGCAAGCCATGGACCTGGGTATTTTAGGAGAGTTTCAAGTGGAGTCAACGCTGCGACAGGATTCATCACATTTGTCCTCCCATCATATTTCCTACCATTTTTTGTATCCAATTAAAAGTGTTTTCGTAAAACATCAGCCTAACACCGCCGCGATAAATGTGGAGAGCCCATTAACTAGGGAATCGGAGGCAGTAGCCGCAAAGTTGATGATGTGGGCAGGCCAGATGCCGTGGAGGACTATGATGAGAGTCATTATAACAGTCACGCCCACCATCAAGAGCGGCGCCTCATGGACCTTTAAGGTCTCTCTGGGCGTACCCAGGAGAACCTGCATGACCCTAATGTAGTATGCCATGCTCAGGGCGCTGTTCAGGACTCCAATAATCCCCAGCCATCCCAGGCCTGAGCCGAAGGCGGCGCTGAAGAGGTGGTATTTACTGATAAAGCCGTTGGTACCTGGGACGCCTCCAAGACCTAGTAACGCGATGAAGAGGCTGACGGAGGTCAAGGGCATCATCTTCCCCACTCCCCTCAAGCTCTCGATGTCCCGGGTGCCAGCCTCGTGGACTAGGGATCCCGTGGCGAGGAAAGCCATTCCCTTCATTATTGAGTGGTTGAATACGTGGAGCAGGAGTCCCATTACGCCGTAGGCAGTCCCTGCGGCCAGACCGACGAGCATGTATCCAACCTGAGCGATGCTGGAGTAGGCTAGAAGACGCTTGAGGTCAGTCTGGCGGAGCGCCATGACGTTGGCTAGGGTCATGGTGATAACTGCAAGGAAAGCGATGGGAAATTTGAATAAACTAGGATTAAATGCTAGAAACAGGACTCTAGTGAGGGCATATAGACCCGTCTCAATGACTATTCCGGACAATAATGCACTGATAGGGCTGGGGGCCTCTGGGTGGGCATCCGGCAGCCAGGTATGGAGGGGGACTATTGCAGATTTTACGCCAAACCCTACGATTAGTGTGCTAAAGAGGATTACGAGCCATGGTGAGGCCGGGGCGTTTCTGAGGGTGCTGGCTATGGCCGCGAAGTTGAGGGATCCAGTCATACCGTAAATGATAGCCATACTGAGGATAAGGAAGGCTCCTGCTGTTGCGCTCATTATGAGATATTTAAAACCGGCCTCTATTGGCCCCCAGGTGCGCTTCAGGAAGGCGACCAGCACGTAGCTGGAGAGGCCCATCAGCTCCCAGAAAACGAACAGGGTAAATAGGTCCCCTGCCAACACAATGCCTGTCATGCCGGCCATCATGAATATGACCAGGGCATAGAACTCTGTGAGCCTAGTCTCATTCTCCATGTAGCTCACAGAGTATACGGCAACCAAGAGCCCTATGAAGCCGATGCTTGCCGTCATAAAAACACTAAGCATGTCTATTTCGAAGATTCCTCCAAGGGGAGGAGTCTGTCCCCACATGGCTACAATCAAAACTCCCCCGGCTGCGGCGACCTTTTGATAAAGAAGGTAAACCGAGCTCAGGGAGCCGGCAGAAACGATCACCATCCAAGCCTCCCGCACCTTTGCAAAGCCGATCCTCTCAGCAGCCATACCGATGAGGGGTGTGGCTAGGCCTCCGATAAGGAGGAGTGCCAAAGGCAAGGGAAGATGGAATCCTTGGGATATCATATCTGTTACTACCATTTCAACCGCCTCAGCTTCCTAATGTCAATGGTTTTGTAATGTTTGTATACGTTGAGCACCATCGTGAGACCGACGGCGATTACTGTCCCATCAAGGACGATGGCCATGTTAACCACGGAGTGAGCAAAGGGATCGATCATGCCCGGGTTCTGGGTGGCTAAGGCAATAAAAAACAGGTTTGCAGCGTTGAATAGGATTTCCACCCCGAAGAGGAGCCTGACCATATCCCTCTTGAACATAAGGCACCCTAGACCGACCACGATCATCAGAATCGTGGTGAGAATGAGCGCATTAATGGGGGTCATCAAAGCTCAACCTCCTCTGGCTTAAGCAATGTCAAGCAGCAGATCACTGAAGCCGTGATGACGAAAGCCTGACCTATAAGGTCGAGGGCACGGTTCTCCCACATGAAACGACTAGACAACTCTGCGATATCATCATAGGGTTCTATAGGAATTAGGCTCGATTCCGAGGATCGGTATTCGAAAGCTGGGAAGCTCAGAGCGTCGTTGAACATATAGGTTGCAAAAACACCTGAGAGGAAGATGATAACGGATATGGTCATCCCGTACTTTTCCCAGAGGTCACTCATGCCTCAACCTCCTCGGTTATCTCCATATCGCCAGACTTTGTGAGCATCACTGTGATAATGAAGAAGACCACAATAGCTCCTGCAAAGATCGCGAGTTGAAACAGAGCCACAGTGGGTGCCCCTAGAATATAATAGGCAATTGCGAGGGCAACATTGGTGCATAATAGGAAGAAGACTCCATACACAATATTGGGCATCGTCACTGACAGCCCAGCACTGATAACTGTAAGTACCAGGACGAGAAGGAGTTCTATCACTCGTCGCTCACCTTCTTGTATTTGACCTCTGTCTTCGTCATATACCTCTTTGTCCTCCTTTTGAGTCTCGGAAGGACCTCCTTGAGGTCGGGGACCTCAGTGAGCATCTCCGGAGAGTAAACTAAGTTAGCCCGATTCTTAACAGAGAATTCCACAAAATCGGTATTCTCAAGGGCGAACGTTGGGCAAAATTCTACGCAATACCCACAGGAACTACATGTCTGATAGTCGATCTGGGGATACGTTCCCTCATGGCCGTCCGCCTCGACGAGAATAATTGAATTGCATGGGCAGACCCGGACGCATGTGTTGCAGCTGATACAACGTTCGAAGTAGAACTTGTGGCGTCCACGGAACCGTTGGGAGAATATGAGACGCTCCGTCGGGTATGCGATGGTCTGGCTGTTCTTGAGCACATAAGGTGCCACAGTAAGGAACGGTTTGATTATTTTTTTGAATAGCTTCATCAGTAGATCCCCCACAGTTTTAGTGCCAGCACAAAAAATAGGTTGAGCACCGCCAATGGCGTAAGGTATTTCCAACCAAGCTCAAGCATCTGATCTAGTCGGTACCTCGGAAAAACGCATCTGATTAGGATTATGACAATCACGACAACAGAGAACTTTACCAGCATCCAGATAATGTGGCTTAGCATAACACTGCCGAAGATGACAGGGCCGTTGAACCCTCCCAGATAGAGAGTTACAAAAAGTAGGGTCCAAGCCTGGAACATCACGTACTCTGCCAACATAGTGAAACCGAAAAGGATTCCGCTATACTCTGTCCTCCATCCGAAGACTATTTCCGTCTCGGCAACAGGGATGTCGAAAGGTGCCCTCTCAGACTCGATAATGACGCCAAGGAAAAAGATTACAAAACCTATGAATTGGGGCACCGCAAACCACAGATTCTGCTGAGCTTGGACAATCTTTACTAGGTTAAAGCTACCAGCCATGATGGCGACCGCAGCCCCACATAGAACCAAAGGGATCTCCGCGCTGATGTACATATAGGCGACCCTAAAGGCCCCTATGAAACTGTATTTGTTATTCGAAGCCCATCCCGCTAAGACTGGGATCAATGGAGCAACCCCCGCGATGGCGAAGAACATGGGTAATCCCAAGCCACCTATATTCCATAGGACCCAGTTCACATCAAAAGGGATTAATAAGATGGCTAAGCTTGGTATCGTTGCGATCAAAACCGGCATAATTGCAAAGAAGAAAAAGTTCATGTCTTTGGGGACGATGATTTCCTTCAATAATAACTTGACAAAGTCCGCAATCAGCTGTAACACTCCAGACCGTCCACCGCAGTAATAAGGGCCCACCCTGAGCATTGCTCTGGCGAGAAATTTTCTCTCAAACCAGACAGCAACAACCCCGAATAATAGAATGAAAGCAAGACCGGGTAAAACGTAGATCTGGAGAAGAGGTTTAGCATTGAAGGTTAGGAATTCAACGACGAAATTCAAAAGAGATTGGATAATATTCACCATCATCACCTATCCACGTCTAGGTACCAAATATCAAGCGAGTTTACCACGACCGGGACATCGGCCATGGTCATCCGGTCCAGCTCACACAGTCTTTCAAATACATACATATGTCTCAAAGACGGGGAGTTGATCTTAACCCTATAGGGATTCATACCAACATTGGTTAACATGTGGATCCCCATCTCTCCCCGGCTTGTCTCAACCCTACTATAGGATTCCCCCGGCCGGGAACGTGTGAATAGGGGGAATCTGGTCCGGATGGGGCCGCCCGGGATCTCATTGGCGATCTGCTCCATAATTTTTAAGGACTCACCGATCTCCCGGAACCTTACTTTAGTCCTGGCCATGACGTCACACGCGGACTCGGTGACAATATCAAAATCTAGGTCTCCGTAGGCCGCATATGGTTCATCCTTCCTAACGTCAATAGGTAAACCCGATCCCCTCACAACGGGACCACATGCTCCTAATCGGATCGCATCTTTAGGCGTCAATACGCCGACGCCTTTGCAACGTTTCTCAAAGATCTCGTTCTCAACCATCGCAGCCCAGTAGTCAGTGAATCGTCTCCTGAGATAATTGACGATCTCTATAATTCTGTTAGTAAATCCCTCTGGGATATCCTTCATCACTCCACCAGGGAGGAAAAAGTTATAGCTGAAACGAGCCCCCGTGAGCTCCTCTAAGAGGTCCAGTAAGAGAACCCTGTCCGCGGTGGTCCAGAGGAAGACTGCAGGGAAGAACCCCGTAGCTTCGACCTGTAATCCAAAGGCATAAAGGTGACTGCTGATCCGGGACATCTCGCAGACGAGACTCCTGATCCAGTTGGCCCTCTCAGGGACATCAATGCCGAGGACTTCCTCGGTTGCCATGACATATCCGATGCCGATGTTCGGAGTATCGATCATCGCCATCCTTTCGATAGGAACGATTCCTTTAAGGAAGGTCCGGTTTTCCAGAGTCTTTTCTATACCCCTGTGGGTAAAGCCTAGGTCAGCGGTAATCTTGTGGATCTTTTCCCCATCTAGATCAAGAATGAGCCGGGTCTGGCCACTCATGGGGTGCTGAGGCCCCCAGCTTATCCGCATGATGTCGGGAGTAATAACAGGCTCGCTCACTCCGCAGGCGCCTCCCCCGTGAAATCCTTCCTAAGCGGATAACCCCCTCTCCAATCTGGGGAGATTAGGAGAGGAATCATATTTTCGTGGCCCTCGAACTCTATGCCAAACATCTCGTGGGCCTCTCTCTCATGGAAACTCATCGCCTCCCAAACCCCTGTAAGGCTAGGGAGACTCGGGTTGTCTCTGGGTAGGTCAACCTTGTAGGTTAGTGTGATCTTAGTATCTGGGTTAAACAGGTAGTAAACCATCTGCATCCGGTTCTCCCTGTTGTAGTCTACTCCTCCTGCGCCGGAGGGAGTTTTAAAGCCATATTCATCCCTCAGAGCCTCAGCCAGTTCCAAGATCGTCTCCTTCTTTACGACAACAGATACCCTTCTGGTCCGGAGAACAGAAGCCGACTTGATGCTCTCAGAATAGGAGGTTAATATCGCATCAACGAGCTCCGCCTCATTCAACCTTGACACCGATCCTCTTTTCGTTCTTGATCTTCTCTTGGAGGAGCATCATTCCGTGGATTATGGCTTCAGGGCGCGGCGGACATCCTGGTATATAAATATCCACTGGGACGTACTCGTCGACTTTGACGGCCCCATAGGAGTCGTAGAAAGGCCCCTTTCCCGTTGGGCAAGCTCCAACTGAGACAACATATTTTGGTTCCCCCATCTGCTCGTAAAGGTACTTTACACGTATAGCCATTTTTCTGGAAACAACACCGACCACCATAATGCAGTCACACTGGCGGACACTAGCGAAGGGAAGGATTCCAAGCCGCTCCATGTCATACTCCACCCCGGAGGTCTGCATGAACTCAGGACCACAACACCCAGTCACTAAATGTATGGGCCAAATAGAGTATTTTCGGGCCCACCCGGCAAGATAATCGACGATATTATAGACACTGCCGGAGCCAGGGACCCAGTCGAGAGCTCTCTTCAGCTCTATGGAATCTTCTGTCAATTCATCTCACCAATTTCTTTAGCTCGGATAGGAAATAGCCGACCCCTACTAGGATTATAAATACGTATACAGAGACTATGGCAATCGTATCAAAGGTGAAGTTTATGGACATCGCAGCGGTCAAGGTCACCCAGGCGAAGGCGTCTAGAGCAAAGAAGACCACGGCGTACCCAAAGTATCGGGTTATCCCGAGAATCTTATAGTCCTTTGCAGCTCCAATTGGGTCCTGTCCGCATTCAAAAATCGTTGCCTTAATCTTGTTAGGTTGCTTTGGACCTATCACCCAGGCGAGTACTATGGAAGAGACAAGAAACCCGATCTCAGTGATTGTGAAGATCCAAAACGCAACATGATCACCTAAATATAACATCGCCAATCACTCCCCTTTAATCATATACTGACCTTTTTAAATTTTTCACCTATCGTTTTCCCCTACAAATCGCGAAAAAACGAGTTTCATATTTCAATCTTAGAGGAAAAGGCTTTAGTCACTTACAATTTATAAAAATCAGTCACAATTTTTTGAAAGTTGTTTTGGATTAATTTTGGTCGGACCTAGCGGTTATTATAGGAAAAATCTCGTCTGGAAACTTGTAAGTATAAACCGCAAGCTTATATCGGCAAGGTTTTTATCATACCTCTGAAGGGAAGTTAATTTACAATGCCGTTTGGTAGGACTGGACCCTCGGAGCTAATTATTATCCTTTTCATTATTCTCCTGCTCTTTGGCGGGAAGAAGCTCCCCGAGCTGGCCCGCTCTATGGGCTCTGCGGTGAGAGAGTATACAGACGCCACTAGGGAGCCCGCAAAGTATGTCAAGGCAAAAGTTAAGGACAAGGACGATGAGGACCGTGATGCGATTCTCGAGGCGGCCAAGAAGCTGGGCATCGAGACGGAAGGCAGGAGCGTCTCCGAGATCGCTCAGGACATCGTGAAATCTACTGATAAAAAGGAGGCTTAGCCTCCCCGGAGTGTAGATGAACATCAACCAAAAGCAGTCCATCTGGGGTCATCTCGAGGAGCTAGCAACGCGCCTCCGGAGGGCCCTCACCGCTCTCGCCATAGTGACCTTCGTCATAATGTCGGCGCCCGCTGACCTAACGCGCATCCTTAAGCTAAACTTCTCTGGTTACCAACCTCTCATCAGCAGGGTCCTTGAGATCATTCAGGATTCCCTGCTTCCCAGGGAAGTTGAGCTCATCGCGTTTAACTGGCTCGACCCATTCTACATCTATTTCCTTGTCGCCTTTACTATCGCTTTTCTAGTCACTCTGCCCTACCTCTCCTGGGAACTTTTCAAGTTCGTCAACCCCGCCCTCTACGAATTCGAAAAGAGGGGGATTTTCTCGTTCGTCTTTGTCGTTTTACTCCTCTTTGGAGTGGGAGCCACCTATGCATGGTGCTTCCTCCTCCCCACGACGTTCAATGTGCTGTATAATTTTGTGAGTCAGAGCAGGGTTCTCCCAATCTTTGCGGTTAAGGATTTCTATGATATGGTGGCCTTCGGGATCCTAGGATCTGGGAGTTTCTACACTTTTCCCGTGATCATCTGGTTGCTAGTGAAGGCGGACCTCTTAGAGGTTGAGACTCTCAAGAATAACAGAAAGGGGATCTTTACGGGGCTCCTAATCCTTACAGCAATATTAACACCAGACCCTACTCCCTTCACCATGCTCCTGATGAGCGTCCCCTTCTATATTCTCTATGAGCTCACCATACAGATCCTCCAGAGGATCAGCCCGGACCCAGAGAGGAAGGCCATCAAAAAAGGGCTCCTGGCGTCAAGGAGGTTTTTGACCCAGAAAAAGGAGAGCAAGAAAATCGGCACACAGACGAGCTGAAAAAACCAATGTCAGTTAATTAGTTTAATTTCAAGAGATCATCTAACTTCAATTGCTAAGGGCGAGAAGTTACTACAGTGACTTAGAGAAGCAGTTCAGGACTTTAACAACGCAAGGAAAATCAGCTACTCAACGGATGTCATCAATAGGATTGGGCTCAGGGGGTACGTTCTCGTTGAGATGAAGACTAGGGAGAACTTAATGAGAGAAATAAGTTTATTCTCGGATATCTACTATGGGCTTTTGTATTACGCATGAGTCAAGGGGGTCTCCCAGGAAATCACTCTAAAGGTCCAGGAGAGGCCAACAGGATACAAAAATGAGGATGAGTTTGTGCTATTTTCAGAGGAGGCAGACCAGGCGATTAGAGAGTTCCTCTGGGTAGATCAGAGAGACGTAGGATCCCCATCCTCAGCCTAACGGCTTTATAGCTGGGCTACTCGGACCCTTTGAGGTTAGATATTTTCTTTGTCAGCGCAGGAAGCACCATGAAAAGGTCGTCCACCACACCGTAGTCGGCTATGCTGAAAATGGGTGCCTTTGGGTCCCTGTTAACTGCGACGATGAGCTCTGAGTTCTTCATTCCCATCATGTGTTGAAAGCTTCCGCTTATCCCTGAGGCGATGTAGAGCTTAGGTTTCACTGTCTTTCCAGAGGATCCTACTTGCCGCTCCTTAGGAAGCCATCCCTTGTCCACTACTGGTCTTGAGCACCCCAGCTCCCCCTTCAATGCCTCGGCGAGCTTCTTGGCTATAGAGATGTTCTTCTCCTCTTTGATGCCCCTTCCAACAGAAACAATGACCTCTGCATCTGTGATGTCCACCTCCCCCGGAGGAGGTTCCACGAAGCCTATGAAGCGGGTCCCAAGCTTGATATCCTTGGGATATTCCAGAGAAATTATCTCCCCCGGCCGAGTCCGGGGCTCCCCTGGTTTGAAGGTCACAGGGCGAATGGTGGCGACATAATTATCCGCTTCCTTAAGAACCCCTTCAATGTTCAGTTTTCCCCCGTAGACCTGGCGGGTGACGATGAGACTCCTCCCATCCAGCCTCAGATCAATACAGTCTGTAGCAAGAGGGATACCCAACTCTATCGCAAGGGCTGGGGCGAGATCTAGGCCGCAGGAGGTGTGGCCGATAAGGGTGAGGCGAGGTATCCTATTGGCGATAAAACTAACGAGAACCTTCCTGTACGCCTCGGCGTTAAACTCAGCAAGGTTCGGGTGGTTCACGACGATGACTTTGTCCGCGTGATAAGCGAGTTCACCTGCGAGCTCTGAGCATCCAGATCCAAGAAGTATGACTGACAGCTCTAGCCCTCGTGATTTGGCGACCATCATGCCTTTAGCGAGAAGCTCATAGGTGATTTCCCTGAGGCACCCCTTCCTGTGTTCTGCTAATATGAGAATGCCTACCAGCTAGATCAGCCCCCTGTACTTGAAAACCTCGACAAGCCTCCCTACTACATCTTCTGGACTCCCGGTGATGATCTCAGTCTCTTTCTCTATGAGGGGCGCGTAGATTCGCTGGACTTTCAGCCAGGAACCCGTCTCCCCGACCTCTTCCCTATTGAGGCGGAGGTTATTGAGGTCCATGACCGTGAGCTCTTTCTTCCTTGCTTTCCTGATCCCCATGATGGAGACGTACCGGGGCTCGTTAATCCCTGTTTGGATCCCGAGGAGAGCAGGCATAGGCAGCTCAAGGGCCTCTTCGAGGCCCTCCTCTAGCTCCCGGTGGACTATAAGCGACCTATTCACGACTTTGACCTTCTTTACCAGTTGCGCGTGGGCAACCCCAAGGAGTGCTGCAAGGATGCCCCCCACGGCGGAGTAGTTGTGATCCCCCGATCGGGCCCCGGTGAACACAAGGTCGTATTCGAGGCCACTGATCGCCGCATGGAGGGTCTTTGCTGTGGCGTAGGCATCGGACCCTTCAAAGGCCTCGTCTCTAAGGAGGATGGCGTGATCGGCTCCCTTGGCTAGACAGCGCCTCAGAATAGAGTCTGAGCTCATGGGACCCATGGTGATGGCAGTAACAGTGCCCCCGATCCTCTCCTTGATGAGAAGAGCTTCCTCAATAGCGTACTCATCCCACTCGTTCATCTCCATGACGAGGCCACGGGAATCAATCCTCCTTCCGGATTCGTCCACCAAGAGGTCCACCTCGGCGGTGACCGGGACCTGTTTGACGCAGACCACGATCTCTAATCAAAACACCCGAACGAGGTATATCTTTCTCAATATAAAAGAGCTAAATTCCAAGGCGAGATCTTACAGCCTTAAGCTCATCTAGATTTAGAGGACCCAGATCTTTAATAGTAGAATGGTGATTCTCAAAAATTCGGGCAATGTTTTTGTAGGCTGGGAGCTGAATGAGGCTGTAATAAAGGCGCATCCCGTCGACCCCTATGTCCTCTAATTCGTCCCCAAACGCTTCTATTCGCTTCTTCATGAAGTCCTCGTCAATGGCCTTAGTTCCCTCAATAAGGATAACCCCGTCAGCTCCTGCGGAGAAGGCATCTAAGATATGGCCTATGCTAAGGAATGCGGTGGTAGGTACTTGGACTACTGTTACGCTCTCGGGATATTGGGCCCTGTCGAGGCCAAGGAAGTCTACACCAGTGTACCCGATGGTCTTCTCAACAAAGGCGATGAGCCTCAACTCTCCCTCCTCCTTATCCATCAGGCCTCCCCTAAGGGTAGCCCGGAGCTGAGCCCTCGTCGAGTTCTTGAAGTCGATGGCTTCATGTGGGCAGATAGGGACGCACCCCCCGCAGCCGTTGCAAATGAAGGGATCGATCTCAGCCTTCCTGTCCTCAAGGATTATTGCGGCGACGGGGCAGACAGGGACGCAATCGCCGCATCCGTCGCAGGTTCCCGGGTCCACGTAGGCCTTCTCGGGGCTCGCAAAGACCCTCCCTTTCCCCAGGAAGGTAACAACTTTGGCAGCCACTCCGAGGCTGTCAGTGACTGTATCCCTCAGGTCCTTGGGGCCCAAGGAACATCCGCACGCATATATCCCGGTCTTCAGGGACTCGATGGGATCGAGTTTGGGGTGCTTTTCCTGGACAAAGCCGTCTTCCCCTAAAGGGATAGAGGCCGCTTGGGCGAGCTCTTCTAGACCTTTTGGAGGGATCATCGCGACGGCGAGGGCTATCGTATCAAACTCCTCCTCCAAGACTCTTCCGGTGAGGGTATCCTCTGCTCGAACCACTAGCCTCCCTGAGCCGCTGTTCCTCCATACCTCGCTGGCCTTCCCCCTGACGAAAATGACCCCCGCCTTCTGTGCCCTCCAATAGAGCTCCTCATAGCCCCTGCCTGCAGCGCGGATATCAGTATAATAAACCCAGACCTCCTTTCCCAGCATTTCCCGGAGCATTATAGCCTGCTTAATGCTATACATACAGCAAATCCGGCTGCAGTAGGGGATGTACCGGTTTTTATCACGGGATCCCGCGCAGAGCACCATTGCAATCTTTGTGGCATCCTCACCGTTGCTGAACCGGGTCATCCGGCCCCTGGTGGGTCCAGTAAGATTTGTGAGGCGCTCCAGCTCAAGCATCGTAATGACGTCAGAATAGACTCCGTAGCCGTACTCGGCAAGGTCGGCGGCGGGATATTGCCTGAAGCCCGTGGCAAATACGATGCTCCCCACCTCGAAGGTCATGAGGGCGCCCTCGTCGTCAAGACGGATGGCGTCACTTGGGCATTTATCGGCGCATAAGCCGCATCTGGTGCAGTGGTTAAAGTCGATGGTGTATATAGAGGGTACCGCCTGAGGGAATTGAAGGTATACCGCGGGTCGTTCTGATCGCCCCTCGTTATACTCGTTAGGGACCTTTACAGGGCATACCCGGGCGCAGATAGAACATGCTGTACAAAGCTCGGGGTCTACTCCACGGGGCTTCCTTTGGACGGTGACAGAGTAGTTCCCAGGGCGACCTGAGACGGACTGCACTTCAGAATAGGAGAGGAGGTTAATTCTAGCCTTCCTTCCCACCTCGGCGATCCTGGGGGTTATAATACACTGAGCACAATCCATAGTAGGAAAGACCTTGGTGAGTCTCGCGGCATGCCCCCCGATGCTAGGCTCTCTCTCCACGAGGTGGACCATCCGGCCCTGCGCCTCGAGCTCGAGGCTAGCAGTGATCCCGGCGATGCCCCCCCCTATTACTAAGACCTCCTCAGAGGCTCCTTCACTAGTTTCCTCGAGAGGATCCAGGTAGAGGCTCCTCTCATAGCTCCCTCGTATGATTCGCTCTGCCTTACGGGTAGCCACCTCGGATAAGTGGGGTCCATGGACCCAGCTACACTGCTCCCGGATATTGGAGAACTCTAAGAGGTAGGGATTGAGACCTGCTCTCTTCAGGACCTCTTGGAACGTATGAAGGTGCATCCGGGGAGTGCAGGCGGCTACTACGACCCTGTCAAGCCCATGCCTCTCGATGTCTGCTAGAATTGTTTCCTGGGCCGGCTTGGAGCAGAGGTAGTTATCCTTCCTTATGGCCGCGATATTGTCCCACTCCCTAACATGGTTCCGGATCTCCTCGACGTCCACAACATCACTGATGTTTCCCCCGCACTCGCAGAGGTAAACCCCAACCTTAGATTCCGCGGCCATCGTTATCCTTTGGTCTCGGTAACTAACACTATAAAACATTCATGTGAAAGCCTGCAACAAGAATTAAATCAAGTCATCCTTGAGTTAGAGGAGATGGCGGAAGCCCAGAAATTCATCCATGAGTTCAAGCTTTTCAAGTGCATACAATGTGGGGTCTGCACAGGGAGCTGTCCTGTGTCTGCTAAGGCGGGTCTCAACATCAGACAGCTGATGCGGGAGATTAATCTCAACAGGAGAGTTGAGATCCCACCCGAGGATGTCCTCTGGAGCTGCACCACCTGCTCCGCCTGCGAGGCCCGATGCCCTAAGGAGCTCAGCCCATATAAGGTCATATTGGAGATGCGAGGGCTCGCCGTAGAGGGGGGAATGGTCTCATCGACGGTGAGGGACGCACTGGAGAGTGTCTTTAAGCATGGGAACCCCTGGAGTAGAGGGAGGGCAAAGCGTTCCGAATGGGAGGAAAGTCTTGACGTCCCTGAGTTCAAGAAGGAAACCGAGTTCCTTTACTATGTAGGATGCACCCCAGCCTACGATCCTCGGGGTCAGAAGACAGCAAAGGCCCTTGTGAGTATATTCTCCTCGGCGGGGGTTGACTATGGTACCTTGGGGGATAAGGAGACCTGCTGCGGGGACACCGTCTACGGGATGGGGGAGAAGGGTCTCTTTGAGATGGTCGTTGAAGACAACACCGAACTATTTGAGGAGCGCGGCGTCAAAAGTATGGTCACCACCTCCCCCCACTGCTTCAACATGTTCAAGAATAGGTACGGCAACCCCAGCTTTGAGGCGCAGCACTACACTCAGCTCCTCGCAACCCTTATTGACAAAGGGAAGCTCAGGTTTTCTAGAAGTTTCCAAAAGACCGTTACTTACCACGACCCGTGCTTCCTAGGGAGGCAAAACGGGATCTATGAAGATCCCCGAAAAGTATTGAAGGCCGTGCCGGGGTTGAACTTTCTAGAGCTGGATAGATCTAGGGAGAGGGGGCTCTGCTGCGAGGGAGGGGGTGGAAGGATTTTGGTAGATATACCAGGGGAAAGACTTGCTGAGAGGAGGATAAGGGGCGCCGTCGAGGTGGGGGCAGAGATAATTGCAACGGCTTGTCCCTTCTGCCTATCCACTCTGGAAGATGCGGTGCTGACGTCGGGACTTGACCACTCCGTTAAGGTCATGGACATTGCGGAGATTATTGCCAAGGTCCTGTAATCTCACGGAGGGATAGAAAAGCAAGTTGGTATTATCGCGAAAGTCAAGTAGCAGCATACCCTCACTTAGACATTTGTTTGAACACCGCGCGCAGGATATAGGAGGTAGATCTTTAGGCTCCAGCGGGAGATCTCAGTTGAGAATATAGATGCGTTAGTGATATTTTATCCCTAGAAGAGAAGATTGCCCAGGCCCCTCCCATCAGGAGCCAAGCCAGAATTTGAGATAAAGATGCAACAGAATAGCAGAGCACGTAGATTTATAATCAAAATGGGATTCAAAGTAAAGCGTGAAGTAATGATGGAGGTATAAGACCCATAGACACCGAGGTCCTCTGCTTCACGGAGATCTTGAAGGTAAATTTGTTTGATTGACAGATACACAGCGGCGATCATCCAGTTCAAGAGGATCAACCCAGAGGAGATTCCCGACGTCAAGAAACGGGGGAATGAAAACCTGAAGAATGTCCTAGAGACCTTTGAGAGCCTCGAAACCTGGGACCAGATCCTTCCGGTCAGGCTCGCTGTTCTCCCGGAGAATATCTTGAGGCATGAGTTCGACACCCAATGCTCAAGCCAGGAGGAACGGGTCAAAACCGCTGTGCTAGTGCCTGGGGATGAAACAGATAAGATCGCAGAGAAGGCGAAAAAGCATAATACATATGTCTCTGCATCAATCCACGAGAGGGACCCGGAACACCCCAACTACTTTTTCAACACAGCTTTCATTATGAACCCTAAGGGCCGGATCATCCTCAAGTACCGCAAAGTGAACCCTTGGATCCCCCTTGAGCTCTCCACAAGCCCCCACGACGTTCTCGACGACTACAGGGCCCCCCTGTTTCCAGTGGTAGAAACGGAGCTGGGAAATCTGGCCTGCCAAATCTGCTACGATCAGTTCTTTCCTGAGGTTGCCCGACAGCTCGCGTTTAACGGGGCAGAGGTCCTCCTTAAGCCTACCATATTTCCCCCCTATCCACAGCAGTTCATGTTCGATCCCTATGATTGGTACACCATAGTGAACAGAATGCGATCCATCGAGAACATGCTCTACGGGATAAACTGCAACGGGGCAAAGTACGGTCTCAGCATGATTGTAGACTACCTAGGGAGAACCTTGGCCCAGGCAGCAAAGGGGCGTCAGATGACCATCGGAGCCACTATCGACGTCGACGAGCTCAGGGATTATCGGAAGAAGACAAAGCTCCACAACATGCTCCAGCAGGTAAGAACCGAGTGCTACACCTACCTTGACGCCAAAATGTGGCCTGCAAACAAGCCCCTACTCAGAGAGGGGGACTACGGAGAGTGGGCTCCGAAACCCCCCTTCTACTCTGAGAGATAATTTAGGAAACGAGGATTTTTATTCCATCCCGACCCTCTTTAAAGGGGCTGACGGTTGATGCCGACGACGTCCGTTACTTCCTTGTTCAAGTTACCCCGAGGGACGAGCCCCTTCATCAGATTAGTTTTATTCTCCAGCCACATATAACCCAAATCTTTGTGCATAGTCAGATGGTTCACGACATCTAAGATCTCAGTGTATTTGATGCTGTATGCGAGCCGATCAGTAATCTACCATACATTCGAATTCTAACATCAGCTCACATTATCCAAATGCGCGAAGTTTATTAGTTTAAACAGGTTTGGGTGGATAATTACTGGTGTGTTGGATTTGACAGAGTTACATAATCATGATGAAATTTTATCTACGATGGATGTTGTGAATACCGCTTTTGTTTCTACGGCTGCTGGCTCTGAGATCAGGTCAAGGATGATGCATTACTGGAATGATGAATCCTTCAACATTTATCTCGCCTCTATGAAGGGAGACCCTAAGACCCTCCAGATCACTGAGAACCCCACGTTATCCCTTTTGATTCTGAATCAAGGGGAGAACATTAACGAATCTGCTGAAGTCGAGGTAACGGGAAAGGCCTACCTTTTGAAAGATGGATCTGAGAAAAATGAGGCTTTCAAGGCTCTAGCAGGGAGGTCCCCCGTAGTGGGATATCTAAAACAGACAGAAAGCTTGGACCTATTAGACTGCATCAAGGTGGTCCCCCTACTGCTCAAATACCGCATCTTTGGGGAAATCGTCCAAGGACAGCCGCCCACGGTGCTTGAATTCAGCGAGAATGTGGTTGAATCAAACGAATGCAGTCAGCTAAGGAGTAAGCTCAGACACTGGACAACTGCACTAAGGTTCCTGAGTCTAGTTTCCGTCATAGTCCCTATCATATTAGGAGCATCCATCGCCTGGATGCGGAATGGCGCATTCAACCTAACCTATTTCATCTTGACCCTAATCGGGGGACTGGCGGTCCAAGCCGGATCCAACGTGATCAATGACTATTATGACTATAAAAGTGGCAACGACAACGTGAACAGGGAGTACGTCAGGCCTTTCAGTGGAGGGAGTCGAATGATCCAGTTGGGGCTCTTAACACCCCTTGAAGTTCTCTCCGGAGCCTTAGCCCTCTTCGCATTAGCCACTGGCATAGGGCTTTTTCTATCCTGGAAAATCGGGTATACGATCCTTGTCCTGGGCATCATAGGCGTCTTCTCGGGTTACTTCTATACGGCCCCACCACTGAACCTCGCCAGCAGGGGTATCGGAGAGGCTGTTGTCGGGTTAAACTTTGGAGTCTTGATGGTCCTTGGATCTTACTACGTTCAGACTGGGACTCTGGCGGTTGAGCCGTTAGTGGCATCCATCCCCGTCTCGCTCCTTATCGCCGCCGTCCTTTACATTAACGAGTTCCCCGACTACGTCGCTGACAAGGCAGTAGGAAAGGACACCCTAGTTGTACGGCTGGGCAGGAACAGAGCAGTTTTCGGATTCATGATGATGTTCATAGGGACATATGGAGCTCTGGCATTGGCTTTGTTGTATCAAATTCTTCCAATTTATGCCTCGCTCGGTTTCCTTACCATCCCTTTTGCGGTTAAAGCAGTGGGATATGCAACCCGGTATCATTCAAAGTCCTTCGACCTCGTCCCCGCAAATATCCTGACAATAATTACTCATCTTTTCACGAGTCTCCTCCTGTCCCTAGGATACCTAATAGAGGGATTGGGACCAGAGAATCTGGGGCTTAGCCTCCTCATCGGTGGAGCCTATGCAGTCTTCATAATCTACATGTATAAAGACATGGAGAGGAAGAAAAACATCTTTCTGGGTCTGAAGACAAGCTTACAAACGTAAAGCGGTGGGGCACATTAAGTGCTAGGGTGTAATGGACAAGTTTTGTTTTCACGCTTGGCCTCCTCCGTATAATCTTCTTTTCCGCGAACTTATCGAGACTCCAGCTTCTACTGTCCACAGCCTTTTTAATAACCTCTTGGCTAGGTCAAATAGAGTAACCCCTAAGCGGGCAAAACCAAAAGCGCTCTTATCCCGTGGCCCATATTTCTGGGCCACAGACCTATTAATCCCTAGATTAATCCTGGGAGATATTTTTAAGATGCAATGAAAAAAACTTTTGACTATCTGGGGACAAACCAGTAGGAAGGCTCCCCGTCTACGGTCATCCCAGCCACCAGACGGACGTCCATTCCAACCTTCACCTCGGTGATCTCGCTCCTCTCCATCCAAGCTAGAACCTTGAGGCATTCAACAAGATCCACAATGACGATAGTGTACGGGGGATGTTCCTGGAAGGAGACGGGACGGGCAATTACGTGTGTGAATGCCACCACTTCTCCCCTGCCATCAAGCTCCACCCACTCTATGTCCGAGTCTGTGCACTTGAGGCAGTCTCCTACGGGAGGAAATGTGAGGGAACCGCATGACTTGCAGCGTGTTGTCCTAAATTCCCCTGCCTCGAGATAGTTCCAGAACTTATGGATCTTGTCGGTGGGTATAGTGAACTCTAAGTTTAGTGGTTTGGATTTTATCGATGGCCAGCTATTCCACACTTTTGTCACCTCTCCAGGATCGTGACATAGCAATAATGGCCCGTGCCCCCCACGTTATGGGCAAGGGCTAGGTTGTTATTGAGAGGGACCTGCCGGTTCCGGGTATCGGCCTCGTTTCTAAGCTGCTTGGTGAGTTCATAAATCATGGAACAGCCGGTGGCACCGACTGGGTGACCCTTTGCCTTAAGTCCCCCGTCTACATTCACTGGGATCCTGCCCCCAATTTCAGTCTCCCCTTCCCGGAGAAGGTCTGCTCCTTGGCCTCTCTCGGCTAAGCCTAGGTCCTCATATGCAAGGAGCTCGGCGATAGTGAAGCAGTCATGAACGTTAGCTACGTCAAGGTCTCCGGGACCTATCCCGGCCATCTTATAGGCCTTCTGGGAGGCTGTGACGCTGGCTCTGAGTCCTAGGAAGTCGGAGCGTTTACTGAGGTTCGCGGTATCAGAGGAGTGACCCACCCCTTTAACCCAGATGGGGGTCTCAATGCCCAGCTCCTTAGTCTTTTCCTCTGATGCGAGGATAACAGCGGCAGAGCCATCGCAGATGGGGCTACAGTCATATAGCTTGAGGGGCCACGCGACGAGGAATGAGGATAGGACCTGGTCCATGTCGGTCTCGCTCTGAAACCGCGCATTGGGGTTCATGGCACCGTATCTATGGGCCTTGATTGCGACCTCGGCGAGGTCCTCCTCAGTGGTCCCATATTTAGCCATGTGGGCGGAAGCGTAGAGTGCATAGTAGGCTGGGAAGGTCATCCCGAAATTATGGAACTCCCAGAGATAAGAGCCTGCACGTCCGATCATCTCAATCATGGTAGGGGTATCCACCTCTGTCATCTTTTCCATTCCAACGGCCATGGAGAGGTCCGACATACCAGAGGCTACGTTCAAGTAAGAAGTGTAGAAAGCGGCGCTCCCCGATGCGCAGGCAGCCTCGCAACGAACCAGCCCAGCGCCTGTAAATCCATTGTACTCCGCGGCGACTACGGCAGGGAGTGACTCCTCGTACATCCCCCCGACGGTGGCGTAGGAAACGAAGTTGATGTCGGGTATGGATACTGTGGCGTCCTCGAGGGCGGGTTTGACGGCCTCGTAGGTGAGCTCTGAGAGGTTGACGTCCTTCCGGACCCCGAACTTCGAATGACCAACTCCGATCACAGCAACTTTTCTCAAGAACTATGCACCTTGGAGAGGCTCCGAAGGAACCGATTTAACTCTTCCGTCACCCCTTATTGAAGTCTTTGAGTTAATCCGCCGTTATAAATCGATGATTCTTTATAGGAAAATTTAGAGATTCTACGGTTGAAGGGGTATTTAATGGAAAAGCCTGAAAAGTGGCCGGAAGGGGTCCCGTTCACACTTGAGTATCCCGAGGTCCCGCTTTTTACTTTCTTAGATAATTCAGCGGAAAAGCACCCTGATGCAATCGCCATTATCTTCCAAGATAAGAGGATCACATATAGTGAGCTCAAGGAGGAGGTGGACAGATTCGCGACGGCCCTCCAGAAAATGGGGGTAATTAGGAGGGCCAAGGTGGCCCTTTTGCTCCCCAATATCCCCCAGTTCGTGATAAGTTATTACGGTGCGTTAAAGGCAGGGGCCATAGTCGTTCCCATTAGCCCCCTCTATAAGGAGAGGGAGGTTTTCCATCAGATCTATGACTCCGGGGCCAAAACCTTGGTGGTGCTAGACGTGCTATATCCCGCTGTGGAGAACGTGAGGGGAGAGCTTGGGCTGGAGAGGATCATCGTGACCAAGATCAAGGACTATATGCCCTCCTTGAGAGGAGTGCTGGGTTCTCTGCTAGGGAAAGTTCCAACCTATAACGTGGAGATGGGTGCCAATATACACCAGTTTCTTGATCTGATCAAGGGTTCTCCCTCAAGCCCGGAGCCTGTCGAGGTAAACCCAAAGGATGACCTAGCACTGCTCCAGTTCACCGGGGGCACCACGGGGGTCCCTAAGGGGGCCATGCTGACCCACTATAACCTAGTCTCTAACGCGCTGATGTGCAACGCCTGGTTAAAGGCGCAGGAGCGAGAGGAGATCCAAATCAACGTGATCCCCCTCTATCATATCTATGGTATGACGGTGACTATGAACAACGCGATTGCCTCCGCGGCAACCATGGTGTTGTTTCCCAAGTTTGACGCCAATAAAGTGCTAAGTGCTATCCAGAAGTATAAGGCCACTATTTTCAGCGGCGTCCCCACTCTTTACACCGACCTAATCAACCAGCCGGATATATCAAATTACGACCTCTCATCCATCAAGTTTTGCATCTCTGGAGCCTCGCAGCTTCCCAGGGAGATCCAGAATAAATTCATGGATCTGACAGGAGGGGTCCTGATAGAGGGATACGGGCTAACAGAGGCTTCGCCAGTGACTCATGCGAATCCATTAGATCCGACCTTGGAGACAGTGAAGATTGGCTCCATCGGCTTCGCCTGGCCTGATACCGAGGCGGGAATCATGGACACAAAGACAGGAGAGCTGCTGCCCTATGGGGACATCGGAGAGCTGGTGATCAAGGGCCCCCAAGTGATGAAGGGGTATTGGAACATGCCTGAGGAGACAGCCGATGTTTTGAAGAACGGTTGGCTTCACACGGGGGACATTGCCCGGATGGACCCGGAAGGCTACTTCTTCATCGTGGACCGGAAGAAGGATCTCATAAAGTTCAGGGGCTATAGCGTCTATCCCAGGGAGATTGAGGAAGTCCTCTACAAACACCCGGCCGTAAAGATCGCAACGGTAGTAGGGAAGCCAGACGATCTGAGCGGAGAGATTCCAAAGGCGTTCCTGGTGCTCAAGGAGGGGACCGAGGCGACTGAAGAGGAGATGATTGAGTTTGTCAGGGGTAAGATAGCACCTTACAAGAGGATTAGGGAAGTGGAGTTCCGAGACGAGTTACCCATGACTATGGTGGGTAAGGTACTCAAGAAGAACCTCAAGTAGACGAAGCGTGAATAGTATCCTAGGGAAAAATCCTATTACTTTTTCGTTTATTTAACTTGACGAAATGCTTATCATGCGAGGTAAGATCACCTCGATGACTTGAGCTTAATCTCGAACAGTAGGGGCCAGAACTTCCCCGTGAGGAATAGGTGTCCCGTCTCCCTATCGTAGGCTATCCCATTTAGGACATCGATAGAGGTCTCGTTACCGATGAATTCTTTAAGCAAGCCTAGATCGATCCATCCCAGGACAGAGCCGCTTAGGGGGTCGATTCTGGCGATCATGTCTGTCTGCCAGATGTTTGCGAATATCTGCCCGTCAATGTATTCCAGTTCATTTATCTTCGTGACCGCTTTATTGCCGTCTTGAACCTTTACGGTTTGGATTACCTGGAATGTCTCTGGATCGAGGAAACGTAGTGTGGCGGTCCCATCGCTTAGAATAAGGCTAGAGCCGTCGCTGGTGATACCCCATCCGTCTGAGATTATCTTGAAACTGCCTAAAACATCAAGGCTACTAATGTCATAGATGAAGCCTACTCGGGACTGCAAAGTAATTTGGATGAGCCGGCCCCCGTGGACGGTTATACCCTCACCGAAGAAAAAGGGGGACATTTTGTGGATCCTAGTTATTTCCCCAGTCTCAAGTTCCACAATACGTACTGAGGAATGGCCCCGGAGCCCAGTTCCCTCGTAGATGCGTCCTCCGTAAAACACGAGGCCTTGGGTGAACGCTTCTGGATCGTGTGGGAACGTGTTTTCGAGGGTATAGGCGTACTCCGGAGCAGGTTCATCGGTCTGGGTTAACAGAGGATAGGATAGGGCACCCATGAGGACACCGCCTAAGAGAAGTAACATGAGACGACCCCTTGAAATTGGATTTCTTGAGTTCACCCCAACCAAATTACCATCATTTCCATCAAAGTACAAGTTTACGGCTTATAAAACGAAGAAAAAAAGAACCAGCGCGAGCGGAACCATTAGACACATTGGCCATACCACAAATACAACCAGGAGATTACTCAGATATGAATTCCAGCCCTTAGAGCTTCATCATCTCCATATCAAGTTTGAGCCCAATAAGATCGGAGGGGGGAATGTGCTTAAATAAATTTGAATGATGGGAGAGGATCATCGCGCGTAAATGGAAAAAGATCCTCCACGCATAAAAACAGGGATTCTATGCGGCGTGAACTACAGGATCGTCTTGCACTGTGCATAGATAAAAAGTCATACTTTTGGGGAGAGGAACGACAATGCGCCCGTATCTCGCACCCGATCTTGAACTACATTTCCTTTTTTCTTGAAACCACTCAGAATCAGAATTAATTGAAGAATAGAGAAAAGATGAGGGGCTATTTCCCTTTGACTCCGATAGCTAAAACATTGTAGGTAGTATGTTTAAACCCACGAGAACCTGATAATTTCCTGCACTCAGCCATCAACTCATCTTGAATGCTATTGACTGCATCTTTTGGCAGTCCAGAGTTCCACATATCCCACAACATTCCTTTCTTCATCCAGAATGATGGATCAACAAATAGAATTTGGTCTCTACCGTATATCATATGGTCTTTGAAACCAGCAGATTCAAAGAGATCAACAGCATCCTCGAGCTGGATGAGTTCGTTACGGAACTCAACCACCGCCTCCATGAACGTGGGATATTCAGGATGGCGGCTTGCGACCTCCATTGCTATTTTCAGAATCTCCCTGTATACAGAGCCTCCATAAAATAGTAATGCAGCTTCTCCTCCGGGCTTCAGTACTCGGTGCATTTCCGTTAATGCTTTCTGCTTGTTGGGAATAAAGGGTAGGGTCTGATTTGAAAGGACAAGATCAAACATTGAGTCAGGAAAATCTAGTTGCTCGGCGTCTCCCGTAGAAAATTTGATGTCGACGAGACCCAGCCTCTCCGCATTATTCTTCGCCTGAACTATCATGAGCTTTGAAAAGTCGATTCCGTAGATGTTTCCGCCGTCTTGAATTTTCTTTGCTAGTTCAAAAGTCGAGATTCCTGTACCACATCCTACATCTAAGCACACAGGTTTTTCCGGTATATTGATTTCCCTCAGGAGGAGGCGAGTGAACCTAATCATAGATGGGCCTGCAACTTCATCGAAGCTGGACGATAGCTCATTATACGCATCTTTCAGCTTTTCCTTCTTTAATAAAGCGCTACCTACCATTCACTGCACTTATATGGATTAGGGTAGAATAAAGAAAAGAGTTTGGTGCAAAAAATATATAGAGAAAAATCCTTTTTCAAACGCCTCACATAGTCGAAAACGGATCAATTTTCAGGCAACATAAAAAGACAGATTTTGAGGATTCACATAGCCGGATCAAGCTAAAAGGCGTTCCTAGATTCTACCTCAACAGACCCCGTACATCCAAATGAGACACTCGAGAACCTTATCAGCTAATAACAAGAGAAGAACCTGGAGATATGTCCATCTGGTACGAGGTAGAAGAAGCCCTTGAAGCAATCATCGATGACTATATCAGAGTGAACCACCTCATCTCACTTTTTCAAGATGACAAAGCCAGGCTCAAAGGCCTTAAAAAAATGGGCCCACAAAACGGGGTAGTCCTTGAACTAGGATCAGGCCCCGGCAACTTTACTAAGATGCTTGACTCTGTCGTTGATGGCCAGATCATCTGCCTTGACTACTCTCGGAAGATGATCGCACACGCTAGAAAGGGCGAATATAAAGACCGCTCACATCATATACGAGGCATATTCGAGCGCCTCCCAATTAGATCCAGCTCCACGAAATGTGTTACGGCATCATATGCCCTGCGAGACTCAAAAGATAAACCTACAATGTATGAGGAAATAGGGAGAATCCTAAAAAACAAGGGGTCACTCACCATAATTGACATAGGCAAACCAGACAACCCCATAATTCAGCAAGTATTCTCTTTATACATAAAATATATCGTTCCACTCATCGCGGGTTTAGCCACGAGACACGGATACAAAAACCCGTGGAGTATCCTTTTTCAAACCTATCAGCTCCTCCCAATCAATAAAGATCTCCAACGCCTCATAGAAAACTTGGTTGGACCAACAGAAAGCAATAAAATGGCACTAGGAGGTTTAATTATTCTATCAGCCATGAAAAAGGCTAGATAGATAGGATTTCGGATCTGATCCTTCTTGCAACCTCGGGCCCGTTAACGCCCTCGATTACCGTCACCCCGCTGCTCAACACGCTCCCCTTCAACGCCCCTTTTACAAAACTCGTTCCAAACTTGGCTTTCACGGTAATATGGAAATTCAATAACTCTAACTTTGCATTCAAGGATGTCAGATCGATACATAGGTCCTCGTCAGGAGAGAAAACAAAAACCCGTTTCCCATCCCGGCCACAGATCTCCTCTAATGAGTTGTTTTTAAGGGGAACAGGTTCAGAGGTGGGATTTGACCCACAAACGGGGCAGGAAGAAACCCTTGCAAGTTCAATTCTCTCAAATGACAGGTCTTCCAGATCACAGTACATTATAGCGCCGGCTAAATTCGGTTTCCTCCCCATAATTAACCTCACTGTTTCAGATACTTGGATACTCGCTATGATGTTGAGGATCGACGGATGCACTCCTGCAACTGCACAGGTAGGCAAATCATCGTCATCGATTCCCCCCTGGAAACACTCAACGCATGGAGTCTTTCTGGGAACAATTGTGGAAGTACTTCCAACATTTGTAATAGCCGCACCAAACACAAAAGGGATATCCAACTTAACGCAGGCCCGGTTCAAAGCGTATCGTGGAGTCATCATGTCCAGCCCGTCTACAACAACATCCATCCCATTAACAATCCACTCTGCATTTCCTGGTGTCACACTCATGGGGATCGGCTCAACCTCGATGTGGGGATTAAGACCACTAACCCTCATAGCAGCCGCCTCCACCTTGGGATATCCTAACATTTCCATTCCGTAGAGATGCTGCCTCTGAAGATTAGACGCCGCTACAATATCTCGGTCTACAACCCTGAGATGGCCTACTCCCATTGTCGCCAACTTGATTACGATGGGGCTCCCTAGCCCACCCAAGCCAATAACACAGACCTTTGCATTCTTCAGTTTCCTTTGCCCCGAAAGTCCGATGCTATCAAGAACGATCTGCCTAGAGTAATATTCTATCTCTGCATCTAAGAACCCCGGTATATTGAACCTAGCCAATTATCTCACCCCGTAAGGTCACTGGATACATCCTTAACATTTACAAATCAAGAACTTAAAAGTAAAAAAATTCCTGGGATTATCCCCCACTCACGGCCGGGAGAAGAGCAACGACATCACCCTCATGGAGCACGGTGTCTAGCTTATCCAGGAAACGATAGTCTCGCCCATTTACATAGATATTTATGAAACGCCTAGGTTGCCCTCCACTATCGAATAAACGGACCCTAAACTCCTCACCATGTCCTGAAGCCAGCGTATCTAACACCTGACCCAGTAAACAGGCCTCCACAAGAACCCGCTTCTCCCCAGCTATACGAGTCAATTCCCCTGCGAGCTCTACGGATACACCTACTATTAGTCGTTCCCCCCATGGGATTCTTGGAAAGCCTTGAGAGACGGAGGGATCACTGCGGGGAACACTAGCCTGCCTTGAAGGGTATCAGCAGACTTGAATCCATTACCCGTCACGCAGCAGACTATGATTTCATCCTCACTGATCACACCGGATGCGACCAGCTTCTGTAACACCGCTATCGTAACACCCCCCGCAGGCTCCGAGAAAACGCCTTCAGTTGATGCAAGGAGATCGATGGCATCTAGAATTTCATCGTCACTGGCTGACTCGGCCGTCCCACCAGACTCCCTTATAGCTTTGAGAACATAATAGCCGTCCCCCGGGTCTCCTATGGCAAGACTCTTAGCCACCGTATCTGGGTGTTCAATCGGAGTTATTTCCTCATCACCCGCCTTGAACGCATCCACGATAGGCGCACAACCCTCTCCCTGCGCCCCTATAAGCCTGATACGCTTCTCTTCTATGAGTCCCAGCCTCATGAACTGGTCAAAACCCCGCTTAATCGCAAGCATAAGAGCCCCGCTCCCCAGGGGAACGATAATGCTATCCGGAGCCCTCCAACCTAGCTGTTCACAGACCTCAAAGGCAATGGTCTTGGAACCCTCTACATAATAAGGTCTCAAATTGATATTTGCAAAAGCCCAGCCCCTCTCCTCAGCTACCTGAGCCGCAAGTCGATTTGCCTCATCATAAGTCCCAGCTACAGCCACGATATTTGCCCCATAAGTAGCTGCTTGGAGTATCTTGTTTGACTCAGTGTTTCCTGGAACGAAGACGTAACAAGGAAGTCCAGCTTTTGCGGCATGAGCAGCTACTGCAGCGGCCAGATTACCGGTTGAGGGGCAGCCAACAGCCTCCACACCAAATTCTCTCGCTTTAGAGATAGCTACCGAAGAGGGGCGGTCTTTAAAGGAATTAGTGGGATTAACTGTATCATCTTTTACATATATATTTTTCAGCCCTAACAAACCGGCTAAATTATCACATCTATGGAGCGTCGAGAATCCCGTGCCGATATCGACGATAGATAACTTGTCTAGGATAGGCAGTAACTCATAATATCTCCAGAGATTCCTATCCCTTGCTGCTATCATTTCCCGGGTGATCTTAATTGCTTCAAAATCATAAGAGACTTCGAGAGGCCCAAAACATTTCTTGCAAGCGTGTATTAGAATCTGAGGGTACTCAGCGCCGCATTCCCGGCAGATGAGGCCCTTTACGTAATTTTTGAGTGTTTATACCCCCTTTTGATACCAAGGGAGACAGTATTCCATTATTTAATTATTTCCTTTCAGAATTATTCCGTAAGGAATATCCAAAGATCTATATTTGGTAAAAGATACATGATAAAAAAACGGATTAAGGACAAAATAAAAAAGATTAGAATAAATCCCCCCCGACGAACCCTTAAGTTAAAATAGATAGGATGCCGGATAATTACGGACTTAGAAAAAACCAATAGAACCGGGGATTTACTTTGTTTGATTTCGATGAAGATCTGAGACACAAGGTAGAATTTGTTAACCAGTCAATTCTGGATCTTGACCTGTCAAATATACATCCAATCCTCGCTGACCCCTCCAGATATTCTATCACTGGAGGCGGAAAACGGCTGCGGCCTATATTATGCATGCTATGCGCTGAAGCCGTGGGAGGCGACTACAGGGATACTAGAGAAGCATTCCTCGCCCTTGAGTTGATTCATAACGGCACTTTGGTTCATGACGATATCATTGATGCGGACCTTTTCAGGCGGGGCACCCCCTCGGTCCAGATGAAGTACGACACTAATAGAGCCGTCCTCACGGGAGACGCTCTTCTCAGCCTGGGTTTAAGATATGCTAGTATGACGGGCAATCTAAAAGTGGTCCATATGCTCGCAGAGACCGCCCTCAAAATGGTTCAAGGAGTGGCCCTCCAAACCTTCTTCAGGAGGGAAAAGGTAGCTGAAAGCACATACCTAAAAATCAACTATCTCAAGAGCGGAAGCTTGTTTGAGTGTGCTGCGGCTCTAGGGGGTATTGTCTCCACAGATATATTGGTTGAACATGAGGCACTCAGTGAATTTGGGAGAAACTTCGGGGACGCTTATCAGATAAGGGATGACATCCGTGGTATATACGCAGAGGTAGAACAGGGCGATCTGCCGAGGATCGATCTTCTAAATGGAGACATATCCCTTCCACTTATCTACGCCCTAGAATCTGAGGAAATATCCAAGCAAGATATAAGCACTTTGATGATGCCGTACCTCGGGGAAAATGAGTCAGCAGATATCGAGGAGATCCGACGCATCTACAAGGAGTCGGGGGCGCTCAAAAGATCTATGGATAGGATGAGGGACTACGCAAAAGAGGCCATAAAATGTCTTGATGGTTTAGATGACGGTAATTCCAAAAGCTCTCTCATTCAGCTCATGGATCAATACTACTTAAGTTTCATCCCTGAAAGTAGGCTGGAGGTCATCCTTTGACTCCACATCCTGGACAATTGCGGTTTGTTGATTAGGGGATTGTTAGGAGGTTTTTGCTCTTGTATGATGTTATTGTGGTCGGTGCTGGGCCCGCAGGGTCCTCTGTGGCCAGAGGGGCGGCAGAAAAAGGATTGGATGTCTTATTAGTAGAGAGAGAACTGGAGATCGGTGTACCAGATAAATGTGGGGAGTTTGTGCCTTCCCTGAATGAGATGCGCCGCCTGACTCCGGATGCAAAGAATCTAGACAAATATTTCGATCCGCCTCAGGATGTGATTGTTAACCGAACTAGGTATGTTAGATTTATTTTCCCAAATAGAAAGGAGATCTGCGTCGAGTTTGAGGGCGTGGTGATCGAGAGAAAGCTCTTTGATAAACACCTTGCTAATGAGGCGGCGAGGGCAGGGGCGGATGTGGCAACATCTGTAAAAGTCGTAGACTTACTCAAAAAGGGACGAGGGATAAGGGCAAAGACTCTATCGGGCCTCGTCGAGCTAGAGTCAAAGGTTGTCGTGGCAGCTGATGGAGCATATTCATTGGTGGCCCGTAGAGCCGGACTCCCATTGTCAAATAACCCAATGGATTATGGTGTCGGATTTCAGTATGAGATGGTTAACGTCGAACATGATCCTGATTATGTAGATATGTATGTTGGAGAGGATGTCGCACCCGGGACTTATGCATGGATTATCCCAAAGGGTCCTGATGTTGCTAATGTAGGTACGGGTGTTCGGATACCTTTTGTTAAGAGGGGACTGAACGTCCGAGATTATCAGAGAAGGTTAGTAGATAAGCATCCTGTTGCGTCACCAAAACTTAGGAGGGCTAAACCTATGGCGGTTAAGGCGGGATGTATCCCTGTGGGTGGTCCTATCTCGGAAATGGTGGTCGGGAACGTACTCGCGGTTGGGGATGCGGGAGGACATACCGTTCCGACTGTGGGTGGGGGAATCCCGACTGGATTGGTGATCGGGAGCATTGCAGGACAGGTGGTGGCTTCCCATATTCTTGAGGGGGAATCGCTCTCTGCATTCGATGGAGCTTGGAGAGTCGAGATGGGAGAAACCCTTGAGAACTCGTTGAGGATACGGAAGATGAGTGATGTTGTATTCAAGAACGCGAGGATGATTGATTGGGTTACCAAGAGGGGGTGGCTTACTAAAGAGATGATCGACAAGTTCATAATCTGTGAGATGGACGCAAAGATGAAGCTAATTGAAAAGTCTCTTGGCATTATTAGGCGCGGGTGACTGCTCTTTTAGGGGAGACCTCATTAGATAGAGGGGTTGACGCTATATCGTCTATCAAGATAAAGATACGCCGTTTTGAGTTGGATTCTGGGGAGATTCTGGATAGGGAAGACAGGATAGCTGCGGATGCAGCTATCTGCATCTTCATCAATGGCGAGCTGTTCAGGACGTTGCTGGCTAGCCCCGTAATGATAGAGGAGCTGGTGGTGGGACATCTCCTGGGGGAGGGTATCATCGAATCAACGGATGAACTGGTTAGTGTGGAGGTCTTACCCTTAAAAGTCTACGTGGAGCTAAGGGAAGAGGTGGACCTCAAGCGTCTGACAATGGGGAAGGTTGATCTCATCACGACGGCTTGTGGGGCCGCGGTTTCCCCCAGCAAGCTCAGGGGATTAGGACTCTCAGCGGCCTCAATGAAGGGGACGATCGGCGCTGAGGGCATCTGGCTCATGGCGCGAGAGCTCAACTTGAGAAGCGGAACGTACAAAAAAACGGGGGGGACTCATTCTGCGATGCTATTCTCGTTGGAGGGAGATCCGCTTTATTTCAGTGAGGATGTGGGGAGGCATAATGCTGTGGATAAAGTGGTTGGCGCAGGAGTCATCGGGGGCTTGGATTTCCGGAGCTGTGTGTTGGTCTCGTCTGGGAGGCTATCTGGGGAGATTGTGTTGAAAGCTACGAGGATGGGGATACCAGTGATTGCTTCAGTGTCTGGTCCATTGGAGTCTGGTATCAGGATTGCAGAGTCTGCAGGGATCACGTTAGTGGGGTTCATCCGGGGGCGTAGGTTTAATGTGTATTCGCATAAGGATAGGATTGTATTCTGATTCCCGTCGCGCGCGAATGGGTTCAGTGAGTGTTTGAAATTAACGGGTAGGGATGTTTCTCGCGGTATGGGGTTTTTTCATTGATTATTCGTAATGGTCCTTTTTGTTTTTTCTCTTTAAAGTGTGATAATTGTTTTGATGGTTTTTGTGTTTTTTGGGGGATTGTTTTATGAGGGATAATGATTTTTTAATAGGTTATGTTAATTTCTATGTAAGAAGTGTATTGATTTTGAGCTCTTTGTGTAAAAGGATAGTGTATAACTAATAAATGAACCTTCGGAGTATTTTCTAGGCAGTCAGTATTATTTGAATGGAGGGTATTGTTTGCAAACAGATCTACATCCAGAGGTTCTTCTCTGTCCTAACTGTAAGGAAGAGGTTCCAAAGACGCTCTATTGTCTGAACTGTGGTTATCCACTGTATAAGGTCAACGTAGAAAGCGAGCCGGCGGTGGAGAAGGACTCTTCAGAGCACGTTGCTGTCGTTGAAAATGAGGCCGTTGATGAGGTTGTGGAGATTGACCCTGAGCCTACGGAGTCAATTGAAACCATGGTTACATCGGATGAGATAGTAGAGGTCGCTCCTAAGACTATGATTCCAACAGTGGTCAATGAGGATGTCAGTGAAATTGTTCCAGAGTTCGTTAAAGCCATGGTTACACCTGAGGAGAACGTCGAGGTCATTCCTGAGACTATGATTCCAACAGTGGTCAATGAGGATGTCATTATAACGGTTGATCCGGCAGATGAGAATATTACCTCCGTTGAGGAAGGCCCAGTGGTGCCTGAATATATTGAGCTTCTTTCCACCCCGCAAGTAGAATATGAGGCTGCAAGGGAGCCAATTGTCGATTTGAGTGTGGAGGTCGAAGATCCAGTTGTCGAGACCATTGGGGTAACTGAAGAGAACAAAGCTGTAGAAGATGAGGAGGTCTTAGTGCCTATAGTAGAAAACGATGAGGCTGAGCTGGTGACGGTGCTAGAGTACGAGCCGGACCCTGTGGTCAAAGAGGTTATGGAAAATCTGGCAAAGAACATCTCGATGAAGATCAAACTGGTTGATCTCCTGAGGACCGGCGGCGTAAAGTCTGAGATATTCAGTAAGCTCTTCGATAGCTATCTGACCCGAGGGGAGCTCCTCATGAACAGTCGGAGCGAGATGCTAGAGAGGGTTAGGTACGACTTAGGCTCTATGGAGAAGGCACTTAAGAAGGCGAAGGAGGGCCTCGAGGAGTTGGTTATTAGGAAGACAATCGAGGACGTCTCTAAGGAGGAGTATGCGGCAAAGGCACCAGGATTCCAGTGGGACATCAATCAGTATAAGGACGAGGTAGGTAAGAAACAGGCGGAGAGTTACTATCTTGAAGACATCAAGAGAGTGATGGAATCTGATGGGATCAGCGAGCTCATCGGGATCGGAGAGGGCTGCTTTGAAGACCTAGATGGGCTGGTCGACTCCGATGGGATCAACGACGAATCCGCGGCTAAGATCAGAGTCTCTCTTGAAGAGGCACTGGCTTGCATAAGGTAAGATTTTTCCTACCGTTTTTTCTCTTTTTAAATAAAATCGGATAGTTTCAGATGTTGGGTATTCGCAAATGATTCAAATAGAGCGGACCAATCTTCTGAAAAGCCTAGCTTTATCTAAGGTGTGTATTGCTTCAGATCATTCAACAGTTTTATTATTTTAAAGTAGAATCAGTAGGTGAAACATGGACGCAAGCTCTGAGACTGGATTTAATCTACTCAAAGTCGATCTCACCTTAGGAAAAATTGGCGTCGAAAGATTAGATGCTGAGTTGACCCAGAACTATATTGGAGGAACAGGAGTGGGCGTTAAGCTCTTTGTTGATTCTCATCCAAAGGGCGTCGACCCGATTGGCCCCGATAATAGTACCATCATAGCTACCGGACCTCTGACGGGTAGTCGGGCTCCTACCAGTGGACGTTTCTCCTTGGTTACTCGTTCGCCTTTGACGGAAACGATATTCGACTCGAACTCCGGGGGGAATTGGGGGGTGAAGTTAAAGCGTTGTGGCTTCGATGGCGTCTGGATAACAGGGAGATCTAAGGACCCTGTTTTTCTGAAGATCTCTACGGATGAGGCTGAGCTGAGGGGTGCTGACACCCTTTGGGGGAAGGATATCTCAGAGACCTCCAATGCGTTAAGGGCGACTGAGGGGGACAGCATAAGTGTTCTGGCTATCGGTCCGGCGGGGGAGAATTTAGTCAAAATCAGCTCAATAATGAATGATGAGCATCGGGCTTTTGGGAGGGGCGGCGTAGGGGCAGTCTGGGGATCCAAGAACCTCAAGGCGATGGTCGTAGAGCGAGGAACCAAGTTGGCAGAGGTTTCGAAGCCTGAAAGTTTCCAACGTTATATTGAATCAGCGTTCCGGAAGATTGTGCAAGGCCCTATCACTGGCCAGGCACTACGATTGTTCGGCACGTCTGTGCTAGTAAACATCATCAATGAGTTTGGCCTATTCCCGATTAAGAACAATCAGTCAGGCTGCGACGTTAGAGCTGAAAACATCTCCGGGGAACGTATAAAGGAGAATATCTTCGTAAAGCCTGAAGCTTGTTTTAATTGTCCTATCTCCTGTGGTCGGGTTACAAAGACAGCGGGGCGATCTGGCAAGGGACCAGAATATGAGTCTGTCTGGGCGTTGGGTGCGCAGTGCGGGATCTTTGACCTGGAGGCCATAACTGAGGCCAACTATGAATGCAACTTGCTGGGCCTTGACACGATTTCTACAGGTGCCACAATCTCGTGTGCAATGGAGATATCAGAGCGGGGCTTTTTGGAGGGCAAGATTGGGTTTGGGGACGCTAATGTACTTCAGCCCCTTATCAGGAAGATTGCATTTAGAGAGGGCATAGGAATGGATCTTGCAGAGGGTTCGGTTAGATTCGCAAGAAAGCAGGGGGCAGAGGAGTGTGCCATGGCGGTTAAAGGTCTTGAGCTCCCAGCATATGACCCCAGGGGCTCCATGGGTCAAGCTCTATCATATGCAACTTCGAACCGAGGGGGATGCC